>PLXM01000189.1 GCA_003153235.1 Rhodospirillales bacterium | reverse complement strand
CCAAGCGATTAACAGTCGCTTGCTCTACCGCTGAGCTACCAGGGAACACGTGCTACCTGTTTACCAAATTGTGCCCGTTTAGCAAGCGGCAAATGGGGCGTTCGGCTGGTCTGGACGGTAGTATGAAAAATATTTTTAAGGAGATGCACGGGTGCAACTTGGGTCAGGCGCTCGCCAGAAAGTAGATACCGACACAGAAAAACAGGGCGGTGCCCGCTTTCTTGAGGATATCAACGTGGATGACGTGACCGGCTTTTTTACCGGCGACAATGGCAATGGCCGTGACAAGCCAGAGCGCCAGCGTCGCCGAGAGAAAGACGGTCACGGGATATGCGTGATAGCGCGCTGCCAGAGAAGCGGTGGCGAGCTGCGTCATGTCGCCCCATTCGGCAATGAAAATGACAACGAAAGATTTCCACGCGGCGGAAAGGAATTTGACCCGTGCTGAAACCCGGGGCGTTTCGTGTTCAGTTCCCGCTTCCTCCTTATCGTGAAAAAACCAGGTGTGCGCAGCGAAACCGATGAACAATAATCCCGCAGCAATATGAACCCATTTTTCAGCTAGCAGCCCGACAAGATTGCCGCCGATGACGGCAATCAAACTCTGGACAAGAAAAGCCGCCCAGACCCCGGTAAAAATAGCCGCCGCCCTGCCGCGCGTCGCCATCAGGAAGGTGGCAAAGGCGGTCTTGTCCGGCAGCTCGGCCATGAAGATGATCGCGAAAACAGTTAAGAATATATTTACCTGCATCAGCTCTGCGCATTACTGTTATTTTTTCCGGTCACTGCCATTCATGACAGGGTTGTAACACCGCGTCAAGCGCGGGTGATTCGCGGCAGAAAACAGACCTGGTTGAGGCTGCTTTTTCAAAAAAATATAAAATATTGCCGTTGTTTAAAACAAAGTTTTCCGCAGTGCATCATTTTGTCGAAGTGCACAGGGTTTTTATCCCAATGAATAATCACAATGCATTGTGATCAGTGTTTTCAGCAGAAAAAACAATTAATTAAGCTCTGTAAAACATACTGGAATTAGATAAGCCAAGAAACGGCTTTTACATGGAAGGTATGGAGGCAACGATGACAAAAGATAACAACGCGCTCTTTGTATACAACCTTGATAAGGCCGTCGATGGGGAAGACTTTTCCTACCTCAGCGGACTGATCAAGAACCTGCCGGACGACCCGTGCGCCCTGCTTACTATGGGCGAGATCGGGATCGAGCTTTTCAACCTGATTGTGACCTGCAACCCCATATACGAGCTTGTGCCGGTCCGGGTTGCAATGCAGCCGTCAGTCAATCGTTCAATCTAGTTAATTTTCATTAACAATCTAGCGTAATAAAATATCAGGGGAGTAACAGCATGGATGATAATAACGCAAAACAATTGGCCGCAAACAACGGCTCCATCACCTGGGAGTTCAGGAACCTTGAGGATAAGGAGCTAGGTTATAATCATAGCGAAATGTTTCTTTTGCTTCATCGCGCCAACATCCAGATAAAGTTCATGGAGCTGCGCCTTGCCGAGCAGGAAAGAAAAATCAGGCAGCTGGAAAGCCGGTCCTGACAGAGAGGCTTCAGGGCTGCATCGACGCAATAACATGAGGAGCACACCCAGAGGGCGGGGTCTGTTGAAGAGCCAAAAAACACCGGGGCCCTTCTTTGCGCTTGGAATCGTTGATTATATTTCCCCTATGGGAAATACCTTGCTATTTGGCCCAAAAAGCCTATAGTTACTATGTTCGATTTAAAGGTTCTGACTTGTTGTTCGCCCTAAAGGCTTTCTCTCAAGACATCGCTGCTTTCGAATAGGGACTAACACAATGGTTGTGTCTGGCTCTGCACGGAAGTGCGTTTCTTAAAATCAAGGAGGCCAATATGGCTCAAGGTACAGTTAAATGGTTTAACCCGCAAAAAGGCTTCGGCTTTATACAGCCGGACGGCGGCAGCTCAGATGTGTTCGTTCACATCAGCGCTGTTGAAGCTGCTGGTCTGCGCAGCCTGAACGAAGGTCAAAAGGTAACTTTTGACGTCGTAACAGAGCGCGGCAAATCTGCTGCTGCAAATCTCAAGGCAGCATAAGCTTTTTTACTGAAGCTATTTTAATCCCCGGCGCCTGAACAAGGTTCCGGGGATTACTTTATCTAAAGCCAGAATTATCAAGGCAGTCCGGGCCAATTTTTCCCATATAGAAATTACACACAGAACATCCATTAGGAAGCTTCACAGTTTATTCAGTTTTTCCAGCTAGATTTATACGGGGGATCGTGCGCATTGAGACTATGACAACAGCGGTTCTGCGCCTGAATTTTCCATGGGAGACGATGCTGTATGAGCGCCGGAAAAAAAGACAAGGGCAAAACAGATAAAGGCAAAAAAGAAATCGCCACCTGCGATGTGAAGCTGCGCCTCGTTGATGTCGATGCGCTGTTCGGCAAGAGGACAATCCCCGAAATCAAGAGAGGCCTCGAAAAAGGCGGTATCGAAAAAATAAAAGTCGGCGTGTTCGATGTCGACGGTATCCTGCGCGGGAAATATCTCAGCACGTCGAAATTTCTGAGCGCACTCGATAACGGCTTTGGTTTTTGCGATGTGGTGCTGGGCTGGGATTCAAACGACCAGCTCTACGACAAGGCAAAATTCACCGGCTGGCACACGGCCTACCCCGATGCGCTGGTGCGCGTGATACCGGAGAGCGTGCGCGCCGTTCCGTTCGAGGATAATACGGTGTTCTTCCTCGGTGAGTTTGCCGGCAAGGCCAAAGAGATCTGCCCGCGCAATATGTTGTCGCGCGTGCTGCAGCGTGCGGACGATATGGGCTTCAAAGCCTATGCCGCCTGCGAATTCGAGTTTTTTGTGTTTGATGAAACGCCAGATTCAGTCCGCGCTAAAAACTACCAGAACCTGAAAAACATCACGCCCGGATACTTTGGTTATTCCACACTCAGAAATTCAGTTCACTCTGAATTTTATCACGAGCTGCTGGATATGTGCCGCGATATGCGCTTCCCGATCGAGGGGCTGCATACAGAAACCGGCCCCGGCGTTCTTGAAGCCGCGCTGCAATACGATGAAGCACTGGAATCTGCCGACCGCGCCGCGCTGTTCAAAACCTTCTGCAAGATAGCCGCGCAGCGTCGCGGCTGGATGGCGACCTTCATGGCCAAATGGTCGAACAAATGGCCGGGTGCAGGCGGGCACATGCATATGTCCCTGCGCGACAAGAAAACCGGCAAGCCCGTGTTCCACAAAGCGGGCAAGCCGCATAATATGTCCGACACCATGCGCTGGTTTATCGGCGGGCAACAATCATTGATGCCGGAACTGGCGGGCATGGTTGCGTGTACGGTCAACAGTTACCGTCGCCTGATCCCCGGCTTTTGGGCGCCGACATCCGCGACATGGGCGGTCGAGAACCGCACAACAGCCTTGCGCGTGATACCGGGCAGCGAGAAATCGCAGCGTGTGGAATACCGTATCGCCGCTGCCGATATCAATCCGTATATAGCACTTGCGGCTGCCATTGGCTCCGGCCTGTGGGGCATTGAAAATAAAATAGAGCCGACCAAGCCGGTCGAGGGCAATGCTTACGAGAAAACTTTTCCTGAAAAATTGAGCCTGCCGCAAACGCTGACCGAAGCGGCGGGGCGGCTGCGCAAGTCGAAAGCGGCGGCGGAATTGTTTGGCGCGGATTTTATCGACCATTACGCCACCACCCGCGAATGGGAAGAGCGCGAGTTCCGCAAGGCCGTGACGGACTGGGAACTGGCAAGATATTTTGAGATCATCTGACGAGAGGATTTAAACATGGGCAACCCGATGCCGAAGTCACCTGCAAAAACCCTGCAATGCATTTCACCCGTTGACGGGCGCGTATATGTGGAACGCCCTCTGCACACGCCGGCGGATGTTGATGCGGCGCTGAACAATGCCAGGAAGGCGCAAGCGATGTGGCACGCGACGCCGCTGGCCGAACGCCAGAAATACATGCTCAAGTTTTTAGATTATATGGTTGCTAACGCCAAAGTCATCGGCGAGGAGATCACCTGGCAGATGGGCCGGCCCGTATTGCAGACGCCCGGGGAAATTCTGCGCGGCTTCCAGGAGCGCGTGAAATATGCCGTCAACCTTGCGCCGAAAGCGCTGGCGGATATTGTTCCGGAGGGGCAGGAGGGTTTCAAACGCTACATCCGTCGCGAGCCGCTCGGCGTTGTCGCGGTTATCGCGCCGTGGAATTATCCCTATCTGACGTCGGTCAATGCGATTGTTCCGGCGCTGCTGGCGGGGAACGTCGTGATCCTGAAACATTCGCATCAAACACCCTTAGTCGCCGACCGTTATGCCGAAGGTTTCAAGGCCGCCGGATTGCCCGAGGGGGTGTTCCAGCACCTCGATCTCAGCCATGAAGATGCGGAGAAGCTCATGGCTGATCCGCGCATCGACTACGTGAATTTTACCGGCTCGGTGAAAGGCGGCCATGCCGTGCAGAAGGCGATCAGCAACAAGTTTATCGTCGCGGGGCTGGAGTTGGGCGGGAAAGACCCGGCCTATGTGCGCGAGGATGCGGATCTTGCGCATGCGGTTGAAAATCTTGTCGATGGCGCGTTTTTCAATTCCGGCCAGTGCTGCTGCGGTATAGAGCGCATTTACGTGCATGAAAAACTTTACAAACCTTTCGTCGAGGGCTTTGTCGATCTTACCAATAAATATGTGCTTGGCAACCCGACCGATGCGGCAACAAACCTGGGGCCGATGGTGCGCACGGCCGCGGCTGATTTTGTGCGCGGGCAGACGGCTGAAGCGGTTAAAAAGGGCGCGAAGGCGCTGATCGATGAAAAAAATTTCAAGGCTAGCAAAGCAGGTACGCCGTATCTTGCGCCGCAGGTGCTGGTCGATGTCGATCATTCCATGTCGGTGATGATGGACGAGAGTTTTGGCCCCATCGTCGGCATCATGAAGGTGACGTCGGATGCGGAAGCGCTGAAATTCATGAACGACAGCCCGTATGGCCTCACGGCCTGCCTGTGGACGAAAGACGTCGCTGCTGCCGAAAAGATCGGACAGGAAATAGAAACCGGCACCGTTTTCATGAACCGCTGCGACTATCTCGATCCTGGCCTCGCCTGGACAGGCGTGAAGGACACGGGCCGCGGCGCCAGTCTTTCCGTCATCGGTTTTGAAAACTTAACAAGACCAAAAAGCTTTCATTTGAGGACGAAAACATCATGACAAACACCATCAGCGGAAAATGGAATTATCCGACGGCTGTGTTCTTCGGCCCCGGCACGATCCAGAAGCTGCCCGAAGCCTGCCGCAAGCTCGGCATGAAAAACCCGCTGCTGATCACTGATGCGGGATTGCGTGATAACGCCATCACCAAAACGGCGCTGGCTGTAAACGAGAAAGCTGGTTTGAAAACGGGCATTTTTGCGGGTATCAAGAGTAATCCAACCGGACAAAATATCGCCGACGGCGTCAAAGCTTACCATGCGGGCAAGCACGATGGCGTGATCGCGTTCGGCGGCGGCAGTGGTGTCGATGCGGCGAAGGCGATCGCGCTGATGGTCGGGCAGGACAGGCCGTTGTGGGATTTCGTCGACGAAGGCGACAATTTCCTGCGTGTGAAAGAATCCGGCATGGCGCCGGTCGTGGCCGTGCCGACGACGGCGGGAACAGGTTCCGAAGTGGGCCGCGCCAGCGTCATTACCAACGAAGCCACGCACGAAAAGAAAATTATCTTTCATCCGAAAATGCTGCCGGCGATTGTCATTTCCGACCCTGAGCTGACGGTGGCGTTGCCGGCGCATATCACGGCGGCGACAGGCATCGATGCTTTTGTGCATTGCTTCGAGGCTTTCTGTGCGCCGGGCTACCACCCGATGGCGGACGGCATTGCAATGGAAGGCATGCGCCTCGTCACGGAATATCTGCCGCGCGCTTATAAAAACGGCAACGATATCGAAGCGCGCGCGAATATGCTGGCGGCGGCCTCCATGGGCGCGGCGGCGTTTCAAAAAGGTTTGGGCGGCGTGCATGCGCTGGCGCATCCGCTCGGTGCGGTCTACGATAAGCATCACGGGTTGCTCAATGCGATCCTTTTGCCTTATGTGATGGTTAGGAACCGCGATGCGATTGTGGAGAAAATGGATCTTCTGTCGCGCGTTCTTAATCTTCCGGGGAGAGGATTTGATCCTGTTCTTGCATGGGCGCTTGATTTCAGAAAACAGCTGGGCATCCAGCATACTTTGACAGATATCGGCGTGCCGTCGGATCGCATCGCGGACATAGGTGTTATGGCTTTGGCTGACCCCTCTGCGGGGGGTAATCCCATTCCGCTCACTGCGGCAGAGTATGCGGAGATTTTCCGACAGGCGCTGAAAGGCGATCTTGCTGTGCAAAAGAAGGTGGCATGATCATGCGTTTAGGGTAGTATTTGATAAGGTTTTAAACACAAGAGGAGTAAGAGAATATGGATTTTTTGAAGAGTCACGGCTGGTGGATCGGTATCGTGCTTGTCGTCGGCATATTTTTTATCAACGGGATGAACACCATCCCCACGCAGGATGAACAAGTGAAAGCGGCCTGGTCTCAGGTTGAAAACCAGTATCAGCGCCGTATGGATCTTATACCCAATCTGGTATCGACAGTGAAGGGCTATGCCAACTTCGAGCAGAAGACCCTGACAGATGTCATCGAGGCGCGCGCGAGTGCCACAAAGGTGACGATTTCTTCGGATATCATTAACAATCCCGAGGCGATGAAAAAGTTCGAGCAGGTGCAGGGCACTCTTGGCACTGCCCTGTCGCACTTGATGGCTGTTACCGAGAATTATCCCAACCTGAAAGCCA
>PLXM01000002.1:11441-36750 GCA_003153235.1 Rhodospirillales bacterium | reverse complement strand
AGCATATGCGCGCCGTCTGGGGTAGTCTATGGGGCGAAAAGATGTGGTATTACCTCCGTGGCTACGAGATACCCGATCAGGAAACCACCCGGAGCTCTATTGGCCACAGCCATGTATTGGCGCCGGAGATGCGCCCGCCGGCACAGGCCTGGCATATCGCGCGGCGCCTGACAGTGAAGGCGACGGCCCGCCTGCGACGTATGGATTATTATGCAGGCGCGTTTTCGTTGTCGATGAGAATTGAAAACGGCCCCCGTCTGGGTCTCGAAGCCCGCTGCCCGCATGCACAAGACAGTTTTGCATTTCTGCAAATACTGGAGGAAATGTGGGCGGCGCTCATGCGCGAAGCCAAGGGCCGGAGAATCAAGAAAGTTTCTGTGACACTTTACGCCTTGACGCCAGCCGGCCAAGTACAGCCGGATCTGTTTGACAGTGTTTCAAAGGTTGAAGAGAAGAAGCGCGATAAAAATGAGAAGATCTCTCATGTCATGGACAAGCTGAACCAGAAGTTCGGCAAGGATACTGTGTTGCTCGGTATGACGCCGCAGCAAGGTAAGTCTTTCACAGGCACCAAAATTGCATTCACCCGTATCCCAGATATGGAGGAGTTTGTGGAGTGATAATGACTTTATTGCTTTGCCTATTTTAAGGGATGTTGCTATAAAAAAGCGTAGAAAAGGATTATATAATGGTCAATATTGAGCAAGATATTAAAAAGGAAAAATCTCTCGAGAAAGATCAGGCGATAGAGAGCATAGAAAATGCCATCCAAACCATTGAGAAAGCCAATCGTAAACTGGCTCGTTGGGAGACTTCTTGTATCGTTCATGGAATTCAAGCGGTACACTCTGGTCTCTACCGACTGGCAAGCGTCGAAGGGGATCTTGCTTTGACGCCGGCTGATAAAAGAATAAACGATAATTGTATTTCAGGAGAGTTTGACCAGTATGGGTTGCCTCTATTAAAAGAAGCGCTAGAAGTGGTCAAGGCTGAGCCAATAATGTTACATCCTCATTTTCTTGGACCTAAAAAATAAATTAGCGGTAGACAGAAAAAATATGCAAGTCGTCGCTGTAAATCCTAGTGAACTTTTTAAGTCTCTCCAGCCAATCGTGCGCAAAAAATCGAGGCTGGTCCTCGTTATGGCCGCCAAGGGCGGACGCCTTGTTGTGGCAGATGCGAAATATAGAGCAGTAGCGGCCGAAATGCCTTGTACGGGTGATTGGAAGGGCACTGCAGAAATAAATGGATCGCAGCTTATGCGGCTGATAGAGACGTTTACCGAACACGAACTTATCCTTATCTCGAAAGAGGAAGAATTTGTTGTTATCAAGGGCGGGACCGCAACGCTTAATCTAAAAAGATTTGACCCTCTTGATAAACAAAAAACCAAGCGCCAGCCTTTGCCGCATAAAGGAAAAGTTAAACACGCGCCAGCTCCTACTAAGAAGAGGGCGGAATATAATGATACCTGGCCTTTCAGCGCTCGTATTCCCTTATCCAAAGAGGCCTATAAAGATCGCCCAGATGATTGGGATAAAGAATGAAAAATCCCAAACCGCATCCTGATTTTCAGCTTCCTGTACCCGGTTCGATCCATGGCAGGTCTTCAACTATAACGGCAGCCTTCTTTTCGGCGATCACGCCCGTGAAGATACCCTCATACGAAGATGTTGTTGAGGCCTTGGGCGTACTTGAAATGTCTATTGGCAATTGTACATGCGCCTACTGCGGAGGAAAGAAAACAGAGTGGGATCATCTGAGGCCCATTGTGATAAATAAGAAACCAACAGGGTATATAACGGAAATTGCAAATCTTGTTCCTGCATGCGGAAAATGCAACCAGTCAAAAGGCAATAAACCCTGGAGGGAATGGATACGCAGCAAAGCGCTGCAGTCTCCTCAGACAAGGAGTATAGCTGATTTAGATAGGCGCTTTGCTTGTTTGGAGGCGTATGAAAGATGGCGTGAACCGGTTCATATCGACTACGAAAAAATTCTTGAATCTTCACTCTGGGAAAAACATCTAAAAAATCGTGAGTTTTTACTGGAAAAAATGAAAGAAGCCCAAGAACACGCCAAAGTTTTGAGGAAAGCTCTCGAAGAGCATCTCTAATGCACCCCTCAATGTACCTTGGTGTGCTTCTCGGTAATGCGCGTGTCGTGCGTTATCTGGCCCAACGCCGTACTGACGTTTTGGCAGAGTTTTAAAAGATTGCAGATATAACGTCACTCAGGGAGGTGACGACGTAGCAATGGAGCTGCCCCGTTTTTGCCCACTATCCAGCCTGTGACGGCGCGCGCCCACAATAGGGGACTAGAACCCTTACAAACGCCGGGACCGCGGGAGAAGCCGTCAGCACAATCTGACGTAGACATGGAGCAAGCGCGGTGTGGGATGACGGCGATCCCGTTCGTGCAAGGCTTAAAAGATATGTTAATTAAATGGCTGCTTAAATGCTCTCAGAGAGTATAGAAGCTTTTCATTTAGGGGAAATCTAAAAAACCGACTAGTAAAAATGCTCCCTAAGAGGTATTTTCCTAGTTGCTCAGCAGTTCTTTGTTTATGGTAACGCTATCTAGGCTTTATTGATTTAAAAAGGCGCGCTAGAGCATGCCTTCGCCCAAATTCTTGCAGCTAATTAAAGACGGATAGACAGTTTGATGACTCAAGAAATATTGAACTATGATCGGTTGCTTAAGATTCGTTTGATAGTTGCTAGATTTGGCGAGATGGATATCGCAAAGTGGTGGAATACTAAGGGACAGCTTGGTCGACTTGGTGCTACAGCTATCCGTAGGGGATTTCCCCGAACCCACTTTTTCGCACAAGCTCGTTCTGTATTTGCCGTTGCGGGCCAACGTAGTCGTGAAGTATTTGATCCGCCTGATTGCGTAACGCTGTGGAATCTTCCTCAGGCAATCGAGGAGGAATTTGAAGTGAAGTGGGAGCACTGGCTGGACCATGCCACTGAGTGGACTTCCTTTTTCCAACTGCTTGAAACCTTTCAAGAAACCGACCTCAAAGAAATTCTAGCATCGTTTAAAGTTGTAACCACAAAAGACATCGAATTATCTTCTCGACTTCGGCGGACTGCAGAAGGGCGCGCAGTACTGCTCCCGGATCTGTTTTCCGGCACTGACCAAGACATTGCTATGTTAGCGCTTGGGTTCGCACGCGGCGAGCCGGGAGCACTGGCGGTCCCATATTCAAGACGGGGACACACTTGAGGAAACTGAAACAGCCAGCCACTGCAATTTCGCAGCGTCTCGTTCGCAAGGGCGCCCTTGTGGAGGAAACATACCACTTATTGGGCAACTGGAAGGAAGACTTGTCCTTCGATGATAATTTTAATCTAACTTTTCAGGGCAGTTTCCGCAGCGAGGGTTGGAAGAAGGAAATTAGAACAACTCTACATCGTAGATTTCGTGTATTGGCTGATGCTCAGCCACTCATCACGCTCGCAAAAAAGGGATACCCTCTTCCTGATTGGAAGTACTGTCTTCATTTCTGGATTGCAGTACATGAAATCCTTTATGGCACATTTTTACAGACTTGGCTGTTTCCTGAGTACCAATCCGGTCGCTTGGTCCTTCGGACTGAAGATGCAGTGCATCATGTTCTATCTGTTTGGAAGTCGATCAATAGTGACAGTGCGGCACTCTCTGAATACGGAGCTGTTAGGACAGCTCGAGACCTACTACGGATGGCTCGAGATTTCGGGATACTCGAAGGCGACGGTCCGGCAAAAAAGTTTGCTTCTTTGCAGTTGTCTGACGAATTAATTTTATATTTTTGTCACATAATTGCCGTTGAAGAAAAATCTTCTTCGCGAGTCGTTGGCAGCAACCTATGGAAGCTACTTCTCCTGGATCAGGATCAGGTGCACACTCACCTGTTGCGACTGCACCAGTATCGTAAACTCGATTATCAGGTTGCAGGTAGTCTCGTTGAGCTTACCCTGCCTTGTGCCAACGCCTTCGAATATGCAGAAAGGATGGCGGCATGAGTGATCTCTTGCAACGTATCAAAAATGGACTTGAGCCCATACTGGAGCAAGCAGATCCGCGGGAGCGCCTTAGCGTCTATCATGATATGCCTTATGCGCTTTTCAGGTATGAACCAGACGAAGAATTCTTACTTCGGAAGCAGGTTACAATGCTGGAGACGCGCCTTACTCAAAAAGCGAAACGTGTAACAAGGATATCATTAGCCGAGTGCCTCGACGAAGCAATGCTTTCGCAGCGCCCACTGGAAGACTGGTTCGCAGCAGAACGCGAACAAGGCACGGAAACCATAGTGGAGACCGTCCATGCCGTACTTTCAGAATATAAGCCTCTAGTCGACCTTGTAGCACTTCGAATGCCTGATCAGCCGGACCCGCTTAAGGACATCGTATTTATTCTGCGTACGGGGGCTCTGTTCCCCGTATACCGGACTTTTTCACTTCTTGAGCAGCTTAAGGGCCGCGTTACTGTGCCCACAGTCCTTTTTTACCCGGGAGACTTAGATGGCGCAACGGGCCTTCGCTTTATGGGTGTCCTAGCTGCAGAGCACAATTATCGACCGAAGATTTTTTGACAGGAATGAACGCATGACAATTCAGCTTATCAAGGACCTATTTGCCAGCGATATTCATCGCCGCATCGAAGAAGTTATTAAGGTTGATCAGACAACTGACGAAATATTACATGAAGAGATAAAAGAATATGTTGTGACCGACGCCATTCGCGCACACTACGTTAATATATTTGATGCCTACAGAGAGACACCTAATAAGCCTCATGAGGGTGTTGCAATTTGGGTCTCAGGATTTTTTGGTTCAGGTAAATCAAGCTTCGCTAAAATGCTTGGTCTTTCGATTGAAAACCGCTTAGTTGCAGGAACTCCAGCAGCAGACCGTTTTATTGAACGAGCGCGCGACAAGTCAAAAAATGACAAGAAGTTAGAGGTTCTTCTAAAGGCGATTAACGAAAAGATTCCAACGCATGCTGTAATTTTTGATGTTTCCACTGACCGGGGCATCAGAAGTGGAAATCAGTCGCTGACTGAAATTATGTATGGGCTCTTTCTTCAAAGTCTAGGCTATGCAAAAGACCTAGATCTATCTGAATTGGAAATTGCTTTAGAGGAAAAGGGGCTGCTTGAGCAGTTCGAGGCCGAGTATCGAAAACTCTTTAGTAAAGAGTGGTCAACAGAGAAAGGAAAAATTGCATTTGCGCTAAGTGAAGCTAGCCGAGTCCTTCACAGTCTCGAACCACAGACTTATCCTATGGCCGATTCATGGGTTAAGGCAGTTAAAAATAAAGCTGACATCTCGCCTGGAAAATTGGCTGAACGGGCGAATGTATTGATGAATCGCAGGCGGCCGGGCCAATCTTTGATGTTTGTCATCGACGAGGTCGGCCAGTTCGTTGCGCGTGATGTTCAGAAGATGCTTGATCTACAAGCTGTTGTACAAAGCTTAGGAGTAAAAGGCCGTGGTAAGCATTGGGTGGTCGTTACTTCACAAGAAAAACTTGGAGAATTAGTTAGCGGCCTTGATGATAAAAAAATAGAACTTGCTCGATTGATGGATCGTTTTCCTTTACAGGTACATTTAGAGCCATCTGACATTTCTAAAGTGACTAGTGAACGCGTTCTATCTAAAAATGCCAAAGCACAACAAACATTAGGTGAGCTATTTGACGCTCATAGAGCGCGATTTACTGACCACACCAGGTTAACGGCTGACATTAAATTACCTGAGTTAACTCGCGATAGCTTTGTTGATCTTTATCCGCTTATGCCCTACCAGATCGATCTGATAATTCAGGTAGTATCGGGCCTTCGTACACAAGGCGGAGCAAGTAAACATGTAGGGGGAGCCAATCGTACAATTATTAAACTGGCCCAACAACTGCTCATTAACCCGGCTGTTAATCTTGGAGATCAATCCATCGGCTCTATAGCCAGGCTAGATCAAGTCTACGATTTAGTCGAAGGGAACATTGGTTCTGAAATCCGAGCTAAGATTTCGTCAATCCCGAAGGAAGTTGATCATCCATTGGCTCAAGCGGTCGCAAAGTCAATTTGCCTTTTGCAGTATATCAAGAGTGTACATCGCTCTGCAGAGAATATTGCAGCAGCGCTTCACCCCGGAGTATCTGCCGACTCTCAGCTTGCGGGGGTCAAAGACGCCCTTCGACAGCTTGAGATCGCCAATAAAGTTCGGCGTGGCGATGACGGATATAGAATTCCAACACCAGCGGAAGATGATTGGGAGCGTACCAGAAATGGTATCAACCCAAAACCAGGTGATACGCATCGGCTGTATTCCGAAGTGATAGCATCTTTTTGGCAGCCCCAGCCATCGCATACGCTATTTGATACTAAAGCCTTTAAAGCCGGATTGGCAATTCATGGCCGAGAAGTTGTTAGTGGTGATATGATGTTTAACGTCCACCTTGCTGAAGACGGGGCATCTTTTAAAGAACTCTCAACGGAATTAAGGACCCGTAGTCAGCAAGAGCGCAAAAGTGTATTTTGGGCTGTGGCTCTAAACGAGTCTATAGATACAGAAACTGTTGAGCTGTACCGCTCCAAGGAAATGCTTGCACGTAAAGAACGTGAGGCGAGAACGGCAGACGAAACCGCACTTATCAGTGAAGAGCGCCTTCGCTTGCGGCGACATCAAGATGAACTGCGGCGACTTCTGAAGTCGGCATGCTTATCTGGTAGCGTCAGTTTCAGGGGTAATGATCGGAGCCCCGAAGATGACGCTGTCGATATGGGACGGAGCGCGTCTGATATCTTGAGCGATGTTCTGCCTGAAATCTTTGATCGCTTTAAGGAAGCCGCTGCAAAACCAGCTGAAGTAAAAAAAGGATTGGAAGCTTTATTTTCAGCCGAAAATCTACAAGGCCTGCCGGCTGTTTTTAGCAGTCTAGGTCTTTTGCGAGATGAGAGAGGCAATACGGTCTTCCGGGTTGAAAGTAGTCCGTTATCAGAGGCACTTCTTAGGATTGTCGAGCGCTCAAATTACGGAGATACGGCTAGCGGAAGATTTCTTACTGACGAACTGGCTAAAGAACCTTTTGGTTGGGATTTTGAAGTCGTACGCTTGCTCGTACTATCGTTATTGCGGGCAGGAAAAATTTCAGCAACCAGTGGTGGACAAACAATTGAATCCGCTAAGGGAATAGAGGCTCGCGATACATTTTCCAATAACAATTTATTCCGTCAGGCGTCCTTCCGCCCCAAGAAGGGTATTGAATTCGAAGAGCTAGTGAAGGCGTCAGAAGCATTTCGAGATACCTTCGGAAGTGAGGTCCGCGAGCTCAATGCTGGAGCAATCGTAGCTGAAATTCGTAAAGAAATTGCGCGGCATGAGGACACGGTTGCCTCTGCGCACGCACTACTCATCGCGAACCGTTTACCCGGCGGCACGGTCCTCGAAAATGCTATTGGCCAAATGAAAGCAATTCTTCGCGGTTCTGAAGATAATGCAATTGCAACTTTCAACTCATCCCATAGGTCTATTAAGGATGGCATCAAACGAGCTGGGGAGATTGAACAGGCCCTTTCTGAGCCACAATTGCGAGATCTAGAGCGTGCACGGACAGCCATTAAGTCGCTATGGCATTTCCTAAGCCAAGAAGCGGATATAGCGGATGAGTTGCACTCTAAAGCTACATCGTTACAAGATATTCTTGAGCGTGAGACGTTCTATCGTGAGCTTGCAACCATAGAACAGTATGCTTCTGCGATAGAGGTAGAATACAAAAGACGATACGACAAAGCTCTAGAATCCCGCATTACTGTCTATTCGGAGGCGTTTGATATTCTGACGCGAACGACGGGCTGGGAAAACATAAACAAAGATCAGCAACAAAAGCTGTCCGCGCCATTTGGACGCGGAAGGGCTAAAGATGCTGAAGAAGTTCCCATCCCTCAAATTCGTTCTGATATAGACGCCTGTGATACAAGGCTTCGAGATGCGATAGCGGAACTTCATAGAATTATAGATGGCGAACGTATCGCGACAGTAAAGTTAGGAACGTATTTCACTGGAGGGGTAGAGACTGAAGAACAGCTCGATGCTGCCCTTGATGGTATCCGAGAAGAATGCTCCAGGCTTATTGGCACTGGTAAAAAAGTAATTGTACAATGATTGGTCCGTATAATGGATAAGACAACCCGCAGCTCAATTGAGAGAGCCACGCAGAAAGCCAGGGTGCTGCTGGGTGAGGATTACTCCTCTCAGTTGGAAGGCACGTTTGATATTTTGCGTAATGGGAACGTTGCTGCAGCTGGCGGCGCACATCTGTCAGAACGCGAGAAACATCAACGTGAAAAAGTCGTTGCTGCTATTGAACACAAGCGCTCAAATGGCAGCACTCCAGTTGAAGCGATTACTGATTACGTGCGAGACGCGGCCTTTACGACCTTAAATCGCTTCGTCGCTCTTAAAATGCTTGAAGCACGTGGGCTCGTTCAGGAGTGTATTACGAAGGGTGAGCAGTCTTCTGGGTATCGAGAGTACTGCGGTCTGGCACCCGGTCTCGCGTTGATAGCAGATGCAGCTGGTTATCGTCTTTACGTCGAATGCTTGTTCGATGAATTCTCCACGGAAATTAAATCTCTATTTGATAGACGCGATGCCGCTTCCGTTTTGTGGCCTAAGCGGCAGACCTTTGACACTCTTTTAGAAATTCTTAACGCTCAAGAACTATCCAGTGTGTGGGGAGACGATGAGACCATTGGCTGGGTCTATCAATTCTTCAATAGCGGTGAAGAACGCAAGAAAATGCGCGATGAAAGCCAGGCGCCCCGAAACAGCCGTGAATTGGCTGTCCGCAATCAGTTCTTTACGCCCCGTTATGTTGTTCAGTTTCTGACTGATAACACTCTTGGACGTCTCTGGCTTGAAATGTATGGCGATAAAACGCGCCTGGGAACTACTTGCGAATATTTGGTACGTACCGAGGAAAAGTCTGAACATCGTAAAATCAAAGACCCTCGTGATATCCGGATTATTGACCCGGCCTGCGGCTCCGGGCATTTCCTCCTCTACAGTTTTGACCTGCTTCTAGCTATATATGAAGAAGCTTGGGAGAAGGCGGAGTCGGCGCCAATTAGTGAAGCAACAGGTCATACTCTCCGTGCCGATTATCCGGCAGTAGAAGAATTACGCCGCGCCGCGCCGAAATTAATTGTCGAACATAACTTGTATGGTGTGGACATTGATCCCCGTTGTGCACAGATTGCTGCCATGGCGCTTTGGCTTCGTGCGCAACGGGCATGGAAAGATTTAGGCGTTGCGGCTTCCGCGCGGCCTCGTATCCAGAGAACGCATATAGTTGTAGCAGAGCCAATGCCGGGGGATGCCAAACTGGTTGACGAATTTGCTGCGCGTCTCGATCCTCCTCTCTTACGTGACCTTTTCAAGAAAATGGTCCGCGAAAGCCGACTTGCAGGAGAGCTCGGCGTTCTTCTCCGCATGGAGAATGCTATCGCTGCCGAACTACGTGGTGCTCGCGAACAATTCATCAAGCAACAACAGCCATCTGGTTTCTTACCAGGTATGGCACCCATTCCGCAGCAGGGTGCGCTTGATTTATCTGGTATTGATGATGATAAATTTTTCAATGAGGCAGAGGCACGTATAGTCGATGCGCTTCACGCTTTTGTAGAGACTGCTACCGGCACAGCAGGAGTACGCCGCCGCTTATTTGTGGGAGACGCGGCACAAGGCATTGCGCTTATAGATCTTGTTAGGACAAAATTCGATGTCGTCTTGATGAATCCGCCATTCGGCGCTTGTAGTCTCGGGTCAAAGAAAGAATTCGATGCGAGCTATCCTCGTACCAAGAACGATATTTATGCTGCTTTTGTTGAACGAGGAATCGAACTACTGCATGCGCACGGCATGCTCGGTGCAATAACATCCAGAACTGGATTTTTCCTGTCCAGTTTCCAAAAGTGGCGCGAAGAAATTCTCCTGAAGGAGGCGCCGCCCATCGTATTTGCAGATCTAGGTTATGGTGTTCTGGATAGTGCGATGGTTGAGGTCGCGGCATATTGCCTGGAGAAGGGCCGTGAGGTGGCGGCATGAAGACGGTCTTTCTTCGACTTCTGGAAGCCGACGATAAAGCAGCGGCGCTTCGCAGCGCTATAGATCCTTCTTCAACTGGAACAAAAAAAACGCGCTTTGAAGTGGATGCTGCAGTTTTTGCAACAGTTCCACGCTCTCCATTTGCATATTGGGTAAGGGAAGAGTTACTTCAAATTTTTAAAAAATTGCCATTATTTGAGTCGAATGGGCGAATTGCAAGGCAGGGATTGGCAACGGCAAATGATTTCCGTTTCGTTAGGGCCTGGTGGGAAATACGCCCAGAAAGCTTTTTTACCCAGTGGTTTTCATTTGCAAAGGGTGGAAAATTTTCACCGTTTTATGCGGATGTTTATTTGGTTCTGAATTGGCTGAGAAATGGTGCAGAGCTAAAAGCGTGGGCTGGGTCACTTTATAACGAAAGTCACTGGTCACGTATATTAAAGAATACGGACCTATTTCTTCGCCCGGGACTTACTTGGCCGCGCCGAACCAATGGACTCTCACTTCGGGCAATGCCGGCAGGTTGTATTTTTGCTGATAAAGGGCCAGCAGCCTTTGTTGAAGGGGATCGTAGTGATGATCTGCTCGCTATTGCGGCTATTTCTAACAGTACGGCGTTTGGTTTGCTTGTGTCTTTGCAGTTAGCGCGAACTGAGTTAGCTCAATCATATGAAGTCGGTCTAATTCAATGTACGCCAGTACCTATATTAGATACAGACGCGTATTCAACACTTGTTAAGCTGGCGCGGCTGATCAGTATCCACAGTAGAAGTCTCGATATGACTTTTGAGGCCTCTCATGCATTCTCACTTCCGGCATTACTTGTTGGGGGTGGAGACTCATTGGCGATGCGAGCTAAAGCTTTTAGTAAATGGCAAAAACGTATTAAATCAGAAATTTTATTTAGTAAGGATGAATTAGATATCCAATGTTTTGATCTTTATGGCATCGAAGAATCTGATCGTGCTGTAACTCAAGGCTTCGCCTTAAACAGTATCCAAGAAAATGGAGAAGAGTCCGTAGACTCGGAGGATGAAGAAAATGGGAGTGGATACCTTGAAACCGCTGACAAGGAAGATGAAAGTGAAGTTGATGGGAATACATCGCTTCTCGCGATTGATCTAATCTCTTGGGCGGTAGGTATAGCGTTTGGCCGTTTTGATATACGGCTGGCTACGGGCCAACGTGCCTTGCCTTCTGATCCTGAACCATTTGATCCATTGCCAAGTTCTTCACCTGGTATGCTGACCGGAGATGATGGTCTCCCTCTTACACATCCGTCAACTGACTACCCAATTCAATTTCCTGAAAATGGTATTTTATTCGACGATCTGGGACACGCCCATGATTTGACGGCAGCTATCAAAAAAGTTTTTGATGAAGTTTTCAAATCTGATGTCGATAAATGGTGGGATGATGTTGGGACTATTCTAGATCCCAAAAGCCATGACCTAAGAAATTGGTTAGCAGTGAGTTTTTTTGACCATCATCTAGTGCGCTATTCGAAAAGTAAACGAAAAGCACCAATTATTTGGCAATTTGGCATTCCATCAGGCAGTTACAGTGTTTGGCTCTACGCACATAGATTAACTCGCGATACATTATTCCAAATACAGAGCGATGTTACACTCAAAATAACACATGAAGAGAATGTTTTAACGAGGCTTTTAGAGGGTATAAGTTCTTCGGTTAAAGAGCGAAAGAATATAGCTGCACAGGAAATCTTAACTGAAGAGCTGCGCTCTTTCTTGAACGAAATTAAACGAGTGGCGCCGCTCTGGAATCCAACTTTAGAGGACGGCATTGTTTTGACGATGGCGCCATTGTGGCGTCTTGTTCCTCAGCACAAGGTCTGGCAGAAAGAGCTTAAAAGCAAGTGGAATGACCTCGTTTCAGGAAAATATGACTGGGCGCATGTCGCTATGCATCTTTGGCCGGAGCGTGTTGTTCCCAAGTGTAAGTCTGACCGCAGTCTTGCCATTGCACATGGATTGGAAGGGGTATTTTGGTTTGAGGATGCTGAAGATAAATGGCAACCAAGGCAAACGCCAACCAAGCCAGTGGAAGAACTTGTTCAAGAGCGTTCTTCGCCTGCAGTTAAGGCAGCACTGAATAGCTTACTCGATGCCCCCGTAGCAAATTCCAACAGCGGTCGCGGACGCTCGCACACGGAGGCGTCGGCATGAAGACGGTGTTCCTGCGCGTTTTAGAGGCGGATGATAAGGCTTCAGCATTACAAAGAACCATTAAAGAAAATGGTCTGAAAAAGAGTAATGAGCGATTTGATGTTAATATCGAAAGCTTTAGGTCTGTTCCACGATCTCCATTTGCATACTGGGTTACTGAGGGAATACGTCGCAAGTTTAAGGAATTCCCCCCCTTTGAGGATGATGGGCGAAGAGCCAAGCAAGGGCTAGCTACGGCCGATGATTTTCGGTTTGTTCGCGCTTGGTGGGCTGTACTACCTCTGGCATTGAAGGAGTACTGGCTGCCATTTGCAAAAGGTGGTGAATACTCTCAGTACTATACAGATGTTCATCTCACTGTGAAATGGAAAACGAGTGGTGAAGAGATTAAGGGTAATTTAAACAGTAGCGGCAATATACGCTCTAATATTTGGATGCTTCGTGATACTGCAACGGATTATTTTTTTCGTCCTGGACTGACATGGCCCAGAAGAACTCAAGGTGGATTTTCTGTCCGCGCCATGCCAACTGGTTGTATTTTTGCGGATAAAGGGCCGGCTGCTTTTGTTGCTAGCGACTCCCCCAAAGAGCTTCTTGCTCTACTGGCTATTTTAAATTCAAAAGCCTTTCTTGTTTTTATCCATCAACAGATGGCATTTGGATCTTATGAGGTGGGAGTTATTCAACGGACCCCTTTGCCCAAGTTAGAGAAGGAAGATATATCTGCGCTTGAAGTTCTTGTGCGCAGAGCATGGTCTCTTACACTTGCCCTTCAAAGCAATCAAGAAAGCTCTCGTTCCTTTGTCTTGCCTGTCATATTACAAGTATCAGGTGTAGATTTTTATAAACGCGCGGAAACCTGGGTTGATAACATAAAAGAAAAAGAAGAAGAGTTGCTTCGCATCCAATCTGAAATCGAAAGCCGTTGTTTTAAATTGTACGCCATCAATGATGCTGATCGGGGTTCTGTAGCCGAAAGACTTGACAGTAACCAGCCAACTGAATCAATTCCGATTGAAGCTGTAGATGTAGATGATGATGTCGAAGAAGCAAGCGACACAAATGATGCATTGACGTTCGCAAAGGATTTAATCTCATGGGCAGTTGGTGTAGCTTTCGGTAGATTTGATGTGCGCTTTGCGACCAGTGATAGACCAATCCCAACTGAACCTGAGCCATTTGATAATTTACCAATTAGTTCATTGGGAATGCTTGTGGGTAATGAGGGCCTGCCGTTGACTAAGCCCCCGATAGGATATCCGGTACTTTTTCCTGAAAACGGCATTTTAGTAGATGATTTTGGTCATCCTTTTGATCTTATCTCTTTTGTACGTAGAGTCATTGACTGTGTTTTTCAAGAGAATGCAGAAAGCTGGTGGAACGATTTATCAAAGCAGCTTGATAAAGAGAACAATAGTTTGAGGTCTTGGCTAACCTCTGGCTTCTTTGAACATCATCTTAAACGATATTCAAGAAGCAGGCGAAGGGCCCCCATAATCTGGCAACTTTCCGTGCCTTCTGGGAGATATGGTGTATGGCTCAACGCTCATCGGATGACGACTGATAGCTTCTTTTTGATTCAAAACGATTACATTGTACCGAAACTTTCTCATGAAGAGCGGCAGCTCACCAATATGAAGCAAAGCGTGGGGCCTAATCCTCCTATAAAGGAGCGCAAGAATCTAGCTGCCCAGGAAGAGCTTGTTGAAGAACTTCATAGCTTCTTGGACGAAGTCAAGAGAGTGGCGCCGCTCTGGAATCCAGCTTTAGATGACGGTATTGTTCTGACGATGGCGCCGTTGTGGCGCCTTGTTTCTCAGCACAATGCCTGGCAGAAGGAGCTTAAAAGCAAGTGGACTGAGCTTGTGGCGGGAAAGTATGACTGGGCACATATTGCCATGCATCTTTGGCCCGAACGCGTTTTACTAAAGTGCAAAACTGATCGAAGTATTGCAATTGCTCACGGTTTAGAAAACACATTCTGGATAGAGGATTCTGAGGGAAAATGGCAGCCACGAGTTGTTCCGGACAGAAGACTAGAAGAACTTGTTCAGGAGAGAACCTCTGCAGCTGTCAAATCGGCTTTGAATTCATTGCTTGAGGCTTCGACTGTCGTATTTGCATCTAAACGCCGTCGAGGCGACGCCGAGAAAGTGGGGGCACTATGAGTATCCCAGAGGCTGTCATTCAAGGGGCTGTAGCTCGCTATCATCGCGAATATGACCGCTATTTGAAACTATGCGCGCGTGTCGCAGAGATCTGTCGTTTAGAGATTGTCGAGGGTAATGCAATACGGGCCCAGGTAACTTCAAGGGCAAAGAGTCCTAAGAGTCTTGAAGGTAAACTTCGTCGGTTTTCCGCGGGCGGCAAGAAAGAGATGCCGACCATCGATTCCGTTTTTGATCAAATACGAGATTTGGCAGCAGTGCGTATAGCCACTTATGAACAGAAACACGAAAGCCAAGTTGCTGAAGAGGTATGTAAACGCTTTGTCGGAGAGGGAGCGCAGAAGCCTGCTAAGGAAGTAAAAGATAAGCATGCTGAGAATCAAGAGCATTTTTACCGGGCGACACACTGCGAGGTTTTTCTCACCAGTGGCGATCTTGTAGGCACATATGTGAACGTCGCAGGTGTTCCGTGTGAAATACAAGTATGTAGTATGATGGCGCATGTCTGGAATGAGGTCGAACATGATCTTGGCTATAAGCCTTTGAGTGGCGAACTATCCGCATTAGAAAAACAACTATTGGTAGCGCTTGGGCACAATAGCCGTTCGGGCGATGGTATGATTAGCCAGCTGCTAGCGGCGACAGACCAGCGTCAGATAGCGCAGACGAACGCATTTTCTGATGTTTATGATTTTGTTGCTCGAGTTCGGCAGTGGTATCCAGGGACCGAATTCGCCCGTCATGCTGGGCCGCTTTTTGAGCAGCTGGTCGCACTACGGCTGGTTACGCTAGACAGCCTTCAAAGGATAATTCAGAATCCAGATCTTGAAACTACCAGAACAAAGTTACAAGCTCTATCGACTACCCTTCGCACGGGAAGCGATAATAAATTTGAGCTGGACGAGAATTCAGCCGATTTA
This sequence comes from Rhodospirillales bacterium, assembly GCA_003153235.1. GTDB lineage: Bacteria > Pseudomonadota > Alphaproteobacteria > Micavibrionales > UBA2020 > PALSA-926. The sequence continues at coordinate 21,379 of PLXM01000002.1, read as the reverse complement.
CTTCTCGTTGTATTGCTGCCACATATTGCAAAATATCTTGTTAAAGCCAACGTGACCGATCTCAGTGGTGGAGCCGCCAGAATTCGCTGGATTGCGGAGCGTTTTATTGAAATCGAAGATGCTAGAACTAGAGAGAGACAAAATGCACCCGCTACATGAGTATATTGCCGACCATTTAGCTGAAAAGCTGAAATCTAGAAAAGTTGTAGTCTGGTATGACAAACCGGGTGATTTTGCGCCATTCGTCGCAGAGATTAGAGGTGCCCGCCGGACAAACAGCGTACCCGTATCTGTGAATATCGGAGGGATTGAAGCGCAATTGGTCGAATTCAATCAATCAATGTTTGAGCTACGCGCTGCTGTAGAGCTCTTTGTTAGTAAGGATACGCCAGAATGCGTTGTTATTTATTTACCCGGATGTGAACGTGACAGGCGTGGCTCTGTGCTGATGGAGCTCGAAAAAGCCGGGGAGACTTACGAGCCACAGCTTAAACGCCTTGCGAGGAATATTCTGCGGGAACGATACACAGATGGCGTTATAGATGAGATGCTGCTTCCAGAGCGAGTCTCATATGAAGATATCGCTCATGCATCGTCAGATGAGTCTTCGAATGCGCCCCCGTCGATGCTAAAGGCCATATTTCACAATTCATTAAGCACGGATTCCATTCTTGGCGCCTGGTTGGCAAAAGATGAAAAAGATAATGAAATTGATTCAAAGGAAGCAGTACGTGAACTAACAAAACTTGTGCTATCCAAGATTGGCTTACAGCTTCCAGAGAATACATCTCTACAAAAGTTGAGAGCAATTACGGTTCGATATATTCTTGCTAACGAGTTTAGGAGTGACTTAGATTGCCTCGCGCCTGATTCCCTCGAATCTGTAGCAGTCCCTGGTTCAAAGGAAGAGAATTTAGCAATCAGCAACCTTGCACAACACCTTAGAGATAATTTTTCGGATGAATACTCAGTGATGGCTGATCGCGTTGAGTTTGAGCTGGGACTTAGTAGTGCAAAATTGCCCTCTGAGGGCTTGGGGAGAATTGACACGTTCCGTTTTGAGGAACGCACACTGTTAAAATATTGCGGTAATCTGATTGTTGAACAACATTTTGACCGCGCAATGGCTATAATTAATGGTCGTGAACATAGTTTCTGGCTTGACAGGGATGTTGGACGAAAAGCCCAGTGGGAGGCTTGCCGTCTTATGGCAGAGTTGGGCCATTTGTGCATGACTATGCGCGGGGCTATCAATAAAACAGTCGGCGATGCGAGTTCTTGGGTTGCATCTTATACAGCTAAAGATGGCTGGTTTCTTGTGGATCAAGCCCAGCGCCGCCTAGAGACGTGGGTAGCCAACCTTGACGACGAAGCGGAAGAGCTCCCCTTAGCAGTAGTCCGTAATGCCTACGAAGAAATTTGCCGTGCAATGGCAGAAGGTTTCACACGTTCATTGGTACGAGCCAACTGGACTTTACCCGCAACTTTACACCAAACACACATTTACTCCGAAATTGTCGATGAGCAACCGAAGCCCGTTGCGTACTTCTTTGTTGACGCTATGCGCTTCGAAATGGGTGTGGAGCTGGCCGAGCGGCTTCCAAAGACAGCCGAAGTTATCATTCGCCCAGCCATATGTGCGCTACCAAGTATTACACCAATGGGCATGGCAGCCTTGCAGCCGGGCGCCTCTGCAAGTTTCAGCGTTGTTGAGCGGAATGATGAGCTGGGCGTTCTCATTGATGATGTGTTTCTTCCAGGCCTGACGGCACGTAAGAAATTTGCAGCATCACGGGTGCCGAACTTGGTTGATATATCACTCGATGAACTCTTAAGCCTTCAACCCTCAAAGCTGGCTAATAAAATCCAGGACGCTCAAGTGATAATTGTGCGTTCACAAGAAATAGACCATGCGGGTGAAACCGGGTTCACTTTCCAAGCGCGCCAAGTCATGGATACGGTTATTTGCAATCTAGCTCGCGCGCTTCGTAAGCTAGCTTCTGTAGGGATTGAACATTCTGTCGTTACGGCTGATCATGGACATCTATTTTTTCCTACTGACCGTGATGAATCTATGCGCATTGAATCGCCCGGAGGAGATGAAGTTGATCTTCATCGGCGTTGCTGGATTGGACGGGGTGGCACGACACCGCCCGGTTGTGTCAGAGTAACTGCGGCTGCTCTTGGATATAGCTCGGATCTGGATTTCGTATTTCCGCTTGGCAGCGGCGTCTTCAAGGCTGGGGGGGACCTCGCCTTTCATCACGGAGGGCCAACTTTGCAGGAACTAGTCATTCCAGTACTGACTATCAGAATTAAAGCGGAAGGGGCTGAGCGCCCAGCATCTTATCCTGTAGCGGTGACAGGTCTTCCTACGGCGGTAACAAACCGTATATTTAGTGTAACTATTCACCCTGATGGTAAAAATCTTGCTCTCTTTTCGAATGAACTTGTTGTACGACCACTGCTGATCTCGTCAGGAAAACAAGTTGGCGCTGTCGGGATGGCCATAGATGCAGCCCATGATCGTGCCACTGGCTGCGTAACCTTGCAGGCGGGTAAGCCCGTGACAGTGGCATTTATACTGAGTGATGAAGGCGTCACATCATTACGTATTGTTATTCAAGACCCAACATCTGATGCGGAGCTTTACCGCTCACCCCACGATATACCTGTCCGCCTAGGAGTTTAAGTATGAATCAAAGCAATTCCCCCGCACGCGATGCCTTGGATGATAAGTCAAACCAACTTTTTGCTGGAAAGGTTGTCCGGAAGGATCTTGTTCGAAAAGTTAAGGTTGGAGCGAACGTTCCGGTATTTGTGCTTGAATTTCTTCTCGGTAAGTATTGTGCATCCTCCGATGAGGTTGCAATTCAAATGGGATTGCAAGTCGTTAATGACACTCTTGCCAACAACTATATTCGACCCGATGAGGCAGGCAAGGCGCAGAGTAAGGTTAAAGAAAATGGCAGATATTCATTTATCGACAAGGTAAAAGTTAGGCTGGTAGATTCAGATTATTGGGCCGAGGCCGTCAACTTTGGTAACAAATTTCTTCACGTACCAACACAGTATGTACGAGATTATGAACGTCTTTTGATGGGGGGCGTATGGGCTCAACTTGATATGAGCTTTCAAAATGATGAAGAGCAGGGGGGGAAGAACCCTTTCTGGATAGATAAATTAACTCCAATCCAGATTGCAACCTTTGACCTTGAAGAATACAGAAATGTCCGTAGAAAGTTTACGACCGAAGAATGGTTGAACCTCATAATACGTAGCATGGGATATGAGCCGAGCACAATGTCCCGTAGATTGAAACTGTTATTTTTGGTACGTCTAATACCTCTAGCAGAACGCAACTATAACCTAGTAGAGCTTGGGCCGCGCGGTACTGGTAAGAGCTATGTCATCCAAGAAGTCTCTCCATACACAGCATTATTAACAGGAGGCACAACTGTTGCCAGCCTGTTCGGCCATATGTCGGGGCGTCAAAAAGGTATGGTGCAAATATGGGATGTCGTGGGCTTTGATGAGGTAGCTGATCTACAAAAGATGCCGAAAGAAGTCATCACAACGATGAAGACTTACTGCGAGTCTGGTACGTTCCAAAGGGGGCAGGAAGCCGTCGCGGGAGATGCGAGCATAGCCATGTTCGGTAATACAAACCAGCCAATTGATGTAATGGTTCAGACTGGGCACCTTTTTGCCCCTATGCCTGATATTATTAGAGACGACATGGCATTTATTGACCGCCTACACTTTTATCTCCCGGGTTGGGAGATTCCGCAGATGCGAAACGAGTTATTTACTGACCATTACGGATTTGTTGTTGATTACCTCGCTGAAGCACTACGAGAAATGCGGAAACATAACTTTACTGAGGTTATTGATCGACATTTTTCAATGGGAGCACATCTTAATGCACGTGATCGAAAAGCAGTCAGAAAGACTGTATCAGGCCTTATGAAGATATTATTCCCTCATGGTGAAGTCTCACCGGAGGAGCTGGCTGAAATTCTAGAGTTTTCTCTTGAAGGGCGCCGTCGTGTTAAAGAACAGCTGAAGAAGATGGGTTCTTTCGAATACTACCAAACATCGTTTAGTTATACACTGCAAGCTACAGGTGAAGAGAAATTCGTTGGAGTTCCTGAACAGGGCGGACGAGACCTGATCTCAACAGACCCTCTCGCACCTGGTACCGTTTATACCGCCGGCGTTACATCTGATGGGACAGTGGGACTCTATCGCCTAGAGATATCCGTTTCGAATGGCACGGGTAAACTTAAATTAGCGGGCGGTTTGTCCGGAGATATGAAGGAATCTGTTCAGCGTGCGTTTAGCTACATGCTGGCAAAGAAGACAGATCTTGGTATTGCGCGTGATTTAGAGACTTCTGATATACACGTTGAAGTAATTGACCTTCTTGGTAATCGAGTTGAAGCTGAGGTGGGTGTCGCGTTCTTTATTGCAACATACTCAGCAATTCGAAAATCTCCCGTTAGCCCCGCTTTGCTCATTTTGGGTGATTTGAGTATACAGGGAAATATAAAGCCTCTCAGATCTCTCACTGAGCCACTTCAGGTGGCAAAAGACAATGGAGCAAAGCGCGCTCTCATTCCTATTGAAAATAAGAGAAATTTCTTAGATGTGAGCGCTGATATCATGGAGCATGTAGATCCCATATTTTTTGGTGATCCAAAGGCAGCAGCAATGAAAGTGCTTGGTAATTTTGCGACTACAACGAGTTAGGGCAGCTAACGCGCCCTTATATAATTCTAGAGTTTAAGAGACTCTAAACATGTTCCTCCTGCAGGGACTAAGGAAGCGTGTACGTGACAACATCTAATTGCGTAAAATAATAGTTGGTGGACTTTAAAACGCCACTCTTGTATGTTCTCTTTATGTTCTAGCGGGAATCATGGCAGATAAAAGTGCAATAGAATGGACTAACGCGACGTGGAATCCGGTGACAGGATGCACCAAGATTAGTGCTGGCTGTGATAACTGCTATGCAGAGAGATTCTCTGAAAGGTGGCGCGGTATTAAAGGGCATCCTTTTGAAGCTGGCTTTGACCTGACCTTACGTCCAGAGCGCCTTAAGCAGCCGCTATCATGGAAGAAGCCTAAAATGGTTTTTGTGAACTCCATGAGCGATTTATTCCACAAAGAGGTTCCTCATAGTTATATCACGCGTGTTTTTGAAACTATGGAGCAAGCTAATTGGCATATCTTCCAGGTGCTGACCAAGCGCAGTTCCTTAATGCGTGATTTTGTGAATGATCGGTATAAGGATGGACAAGCCCCAGAACATATTTGGCTTGGAGCTTCCGTCGAGGATTTCACTAAGCGTTCTCGTATCAAGCATATTCGAGAGATGAATGCTAAGGTAAAATTCCTTTCTATTGAACCATTAATTGGCCCCCCTGGTGATATGGACTTGGAGGGTATCAACTGGGTTATTGCTGGAGGCGAGAGCGGTCCTAAAGCTCGGTCAATGGAATTAGAATGGGCGCGATCTGTACGCGATCAATGCAAAAAACAGAAAGTGGCCTTCTTCTTTAAACAATGGGGCGGCATAAGACCCAAGTCTGGAGGTCGTGAGCTTGATGGAAAAGAGTGGAGCCAATTCCCCAAGCTTTCTAAAAAAAGTGCAGATCCTAAACAACTATTCCTTTTTGCGGCAGGATAGGCATGGCTGCAAAACTATGGCCATGTAAGCCTCGCACTAAGGCAAAGCTAGAAATCGTATCTGGTTATCTGGCTGCATGGTTTAGTATTCTAGCAGCCAAAGGATTTCAACACGCTATTTACATTGATGGCTTTTGTGGGCCAGGAAAATATTCAACTGGGGAGGAGGGGTCTCCTGTTATTGCAGCCCGTCATGCCAATAGCACTGCCCAGAAATATCCAAATTTTAAGGCTACTCTTATCTTCATTGATGAGGACCCTAAAGCCCTAGAGCATCTCGCCACAATAGATGCGATCAAAAAGCAGCATCCTAACATTGTCATTGAAATCAAGAACGGAAAGTTCTCTGATGAAATCGACGGCATTTTGGACTACCTAAAGAAGAATCCAAATAGCCCCACATTTAGTTTTGTTGACCCCTTCGGTTTTGGTCAAAGCCCCTTCGAGAAGCTGAAGTTACTCATGCATAATGAGCATAGCGAGTTATTTATTAACTTTTGGTGCGGCTACATGAACCGCTTTAAGGAGCATGAAGATGAGGATGTCACTCAAAAGATAAAAGAAATGATGGGAAGCGATAACCTTGATGCATTCATCAATGCTGCCGACCCTATCGGCGCTCTTTGCAAAGGGTTTGAGGCTAATTTAAAGACCCTTGGAAAATATACCCTGAAGTTTGCAATGCGAGATGAAGGCAATATTCGCGACAACGCTTTTTTCTTCTGTGGCAGGCAGCCAAGAGGATTTGAGAAAATTAAAGAGGCTATGTGGCGAATTGACCCTGAGCACGGCAACGCTTTCTCTGCTCATACTGAATTAAAAGCGCAAACTTCTGGTCAGGTAAGTCTTTTTGACAAGCAGCCTCATACGGGGGGCTTATCCAGCCTGCTTATTAATAAATTCTCTCACCAGTCTAACGTATCTGTAGAAACGATTTTCAAATGGGTAATAGAAGAGACTGATAGCTTTCTACCAACGCATGCCCGTGCTGAACTAGAGCGTTTATATGAGAAGGGGTCGATTGCTTATCATGACCCACAAAGCACCGGCCGCAAAAGAAGGGCAAACGATTGGCCCAAACGTCTTTTAATAACCTTCAAATGAGGCGCCACGACTATAGTAGTAATTACGTGCAAAATGCGGCATGAAACATACTTTTGAGAGATCGTCCGATACTTCTCCATTTGATCTAAGTCACGTGTTGGTGGATTTGCGACCTTGCCAAAATAATTATTTATTGTAATCCCTGTATGTCCTTTAATTTTTACTTTCAGGTAATCCAATTTCTTTTCTTATTTTTTCTATGAACTCGTTAAGGTTGGTGCCTTCCCAGGTATTCCACAAGAACTTCCCAGTATCGTCCCAACTGGAGTGGTCCATTTTTCTGCTTTTATATGTTGAAAAGCGTTCGAAAATAAATTGTAAGACTTGGTTCCAGGTATGTTGTGGAATTCCAGGATAAGTCTTTTCTAGATCCGAGTTTGTTTCGCTTCCCAAGAAAAACAATGAGCAGTAGAAACTCGAATCTTCAAATGCGCCATGTTCATAAATTGATTTTGCTACAATATCAATTTTACTAGTTTCAAATGGTCCTAAATCTCCGAGCAATGCTTGAATATTTTCTTTCGTTGGATCAGACCAAGGACCATTAAGTTGACATACGCTTGTTTTCACTTCGGCAATTACAAAGTAGCTCTTCCCTGAAGCTCGGGTAAACTCAGGCATATCAACATCATTATCTTTTGAAAGCTCTTGCCGATGAGGAAAGCGAATACCAACTATATCAGCGTCTGTGCGCGCAGATCCTTTGCGCAATGGGTGGATAATAAAACTATTGATTGTAAAAAATCCATTGAGCCTAAAATACCACAATGCCAATTGTTCAGCTGTCATGCTTCGGGCCATCTTCAATGTCGATCATTATTTTCTTCCTCAAATGTTAATGAAAGACTTTATCTGATGTGCTGAATTAGATCAAATTATCCCACTGAGATACAACTGGACTTCCTTCGCAAAGGAAGCGTTCATGGACACATGGAGGCATTTGTACATGGAAAACAGTCAAATAAATCAAAGGTCTGATAATAGTATTGCTCAACTATCACTGGCAGAATTGCGACAGAAATGGACCGAATTCTGGGGAATGGAGCCTCATGCGCGGATCGGGCGCGGGCTGCTGGAGAAAAGCCTCGCATTCAAACTGCGGGAGGTCAACGGCGGCGGGCTTTCCGCAGAGCAACAAAGGCGCCTTGATCATTTAATTACTACATATAAGCGTAATCCGAAGAATTTTAATGAAGGGTCTTCGGAGCTGAAACCGGGTGTGCGCCTGGTCAAGAATTATAAGGGCGAGCACCACAGCGTGCTGGTATGCATGGACGGGTTTGAATACCGCGATAAACATTACGGCAGCCTGTCGGAGATTGCTACCCTGATAACCGGCACGCGCTGGAACGGCTGGGTCTTCTTCGGTCTTAAAAAGCGTGGAGCAGGCTCATGACCGTGGCAATACAAAAATGTGCTATCTACACCCGTAAATCTACCGAGAAAGGTCTGGAGCAGGATTTCAACAGCCTGGATGCGCAGCGGGAGGCATGTCTGGCCTACATTACCAGCCAAAAATCTGAGGGCTGGGTTTCTATTAAACAGATTTATGATGATGGCGGATATTCCGGTGGCAACATAGAACGGCCTGCGCTGCAGCAGCTTATGGAGGACATCAAGGCAAAGAAAATAAATATTGTCGTCGTGTATAAAATCGACCGGCTGACGCGTTCGCTGGCCGACTTTGCCAAACTGGTCGAAGTGTTTGATCAGTACGGTGTGAGTTTTGTAAGTATAACGCAGTCATTTAACACCACGACGTCCATGGGCAGGCTAACGTTGAATGTCCTGCTGTCTTTTGCACAGTTCGAGCGCGAGGTGAGCGGTGAGCGCATCCGGGACAAGATTGCCGCTAGCAAGAAGAAGGGCATGTGGATGGGCGGTCATCCTATGCTGGGGTATGACATAAAGGAGAGGCAACTCATTATTAACGAGGAGGAAGCAAAAACAGTACAGCATATCTTTGATAGTTATCTTGAGCTGGGGACAGTTTTACGGTTAAAAGAATATCTTGATGCAAAGGGGATTGTAAGCAAATCGTGGGTTTCTGAAACGGGTCGGAAACGTATTGGTCAATCCTACAGTCGCGGCGCTCTCCATTATCTACTTAGCAATCCTGTTTATGCCGGATGTATCCGGCATAAAAGCGTAGTGCATGACGGGCTGCACGAAGGCATCATTCCAAAAGAAAAATGGCAGCAAGTACAAGATGCATTGAAAAGCAAAGCATGCACCAGCCGGGGTCACAAAAATCAGTCTGGAAAAAATATTTTAAAAGGAAAGATGTTTGATGCTGACGGCGTGCTTTATACGCCCATGCGCGCCAACAAAAAAGGCAAGCATTACAGATACTATGTGAGTCAAAACCTTGTGCAGAACCGTAATCACCCCAAAGGCGTTATCTCTCGCCTGCCTGCGCACGAAATCGAAACATCGGTTCTGGATGCTATTGCCGCAGAGATGCGGGACATAAAAAAATTATCCGGCATGCTGGGTCTGGATGCTGCATCCAGCAGTCAGATGCTGGAGCATATAACAAAGAGTAGTGCGCACATTCATGATCTCCATGCGTCTATTCATAGGGTCATCGTCGATACAGATCGTCTGACCATCGAGGTTTCTACGAAGATTCTGGCCGGATGTATTAATGCGGCGCTGAACACAGGACTGGCTATAGATGATACGGACAAGATTTATAGCCTGGTGCTTCCGTATTATACAAAGCGTGCGTGCAGGGGCGCGGTAGTGATCCAGACCGGGGACGCAAAAGATCTTCTTGATCGTAAACTGGAGCCTCTTGTCAAAGGCACTATCTGGCGGGATGAGCACTTTAAGGGCAAGCCATTTAGCGAGATTGCTCTGGAAAATGGCTGCTCCCGCTCATTTGTAATCCGGCTTGTACATCAAAGCCTCGAAATCGCCTGAGGCTCTCCCACTGATTCTCCTTAACCCTTTGAAATTCCGGGACACTGCAAAAAGGCCCTCCGGAGACATCCGGCTTAAATAGCTCTAAATCCTAGTGTCTCCGGAGTGTCCCTAAAAAGCAGATGCGAAAAAGGCCCGCTTTTGCGGGCCTAAATCGTCATTTTATACTTATATATCAAGTACTTAGGACTAGGTGGTTGCGGGGATAGGATTTGAAC
>PLXM01000002.1:0-11397 GCA_003153235.1 Rhodospirillales bacterium | reverse complement strand
GCGTGTTGACACAGTGTTGACACGAAAAGGAGCTTAAAATGCCACGTCTCACAGATCAGACCGTCCGCAAAGCACTGCCCCCAGCCCAAGGGCAGGTTATTTTCTGGGATGATGAAATCAAGGGTTTTGGCCTGCGGGTCACTCCTGGCGGCGCCAAGGCTTTTATTCTGGATTACCGGGCGGAAGGCAGGCAACGCCGCATCACCATCGGATCATCTCCCGACTGGACGGTCGCTGCCGCTCGTGACGCCGCAAAAACCCTGAAACGCGATGTCGATCTTGGCACCGACCCGATGGGCAACCGCCATGATGAACGTTCCGCGCCCACCATCAACGAATTATGGGATAAATATCAACGGGAGCACCTGAACCTGAAAACCGACCGTGCACAAGTTGATGAGAAGTCCATGTGGAATAACATCATCCTGCCACGCTTCGGCAAAATGAAACTTACCGCTATAACGGCGTCGGAGATTGATGACCTGCACCGCGACATAACCACAATCCGCAAAACACCCGTGCGCGCCAACCGCGTCATTGAGGTGCTGCGCAAAGCTTTCAACCTCGCCATCCGCTGGAAATGGCTGAAAGAGAATCCCGTCACCGGCGTCAGGCGTAATCCGGAAGAAAAACGTAACCGCTATCTGAACAAGCAGGAAATTGCGGCACTCGTGGCGGCACTGAACGAACACAAAGAGGCAGATTCGGCAAACGCCATCAAGCTGTTGATGATCACCGGTGCCCGCAAGGGCGAGGTGCTGGGCGCGACGTGGGAGATGTTCGACCTCGAAAATGGCATCTGGACGAAACCCAGCTCCCATACCAAACAGCGCAAGCTGCACCGTGTGCCGCTCAGCGCGCCTGCCCTGCGCCTCCTGAAAGACATCAAGGAGGAGTCTACAAGCCCCTATGTTTTTCCGGGTGCCGATAAAAAGCCGNNTCAAAGATAAAGACGGCGAAATTGTCATGGTGCTGACACCCAACATCCGCATCCACGACCTGCGCCATTCCTTCGCCAGCATTCTCGTTTCCGGCGGCGCGTCCCTGCCCCTGATCGGACAGATGCTGGGTCATACGCAGGTCAGCACAACACAGCGTTACGCACACCTTTATGATGACCCCCTCCGTAAAGCAGCCGAAATGGTTAGCGTGGCCATTCCACTTGGCCAGACAAAAATTAAAAAGAAAGGGGACAGGAAATGACAGACGGTTGGCAACCAACAATAAATGGAAAAAATGGAATTGATGTCGCCGACACTCAGGCAATACTCGACCGCTGCAGAATGCCATATGCTAAAAATGGCTTAGAAAAAATTAACAAAGACATCTCTTTTGCTCTTGAGCTTTTTATTTCTAGCGCACGGAAAGAAGCAGAAATTCACTTCAAAAAGAGTGATGTCTGTGATGAGCTTAACAACCTTAAAAACACGAATTCTTTACTGCTTAAGGCCACCACATCACTTTCAGAAAATGCCACAGATCGACTGGTCGATGCAGAGGGAAAAATTTCTGTCAAAAGAGCTGCGGTTTCCCCTTCAATCCAAAAACTCTTAAGGGAAATTAAAGAGTTAAGTTTTAAATTAGATCTTTTTTTTGATGAAGGTGAATTGGAAATCCCTAAAATAAAAAAAGCGCAGCCCAAAAAGGATATGTTTGATAATGATTATAAAGATTTACTGATTTCCCAGCTTTATAAAATGTTTTTAAAAATTACCGGACAAAAACCGACCCGCAACCCGGATGAAGTTGCTCATTTTGACAATGGACTGTTTTCATCTTTTGTACGCGAAGTAATCAGCTTAATAGACTTAATGCATCCAGATAATGATACGATCTCAGGGATTGTAAGAGGTTGGAGTCCGGACAGAAAAATACAAGAGACCATAAAAAAGTATAAAGATATCAACCCTGAACAATTAGTCGCCTAATACACCCACTAAGTGTTCAGGAAGTTAGATTCCCAAATAGCGACACTCATGTCTTTAATCGGCCATTGCCCGTCACAGTGATGGGCTGACCCTTTGAAAGGAAAAGGCATGTCAACTGCACAATTATTACTAGGCTATTTAACGGAAGCTGAATATGCCCGTCAGCGCGGTGTTTCCATCCGCACCACGCAGCGCGACCGCGCCATGCGGCAATCCCCGCCCCATGTAGTCATCGGACGGCAGGTTTATTACCGGATCGAGGCGGCTCGTGAATGGCTGCTCGCCCGTGAGAACAGCAGCACACGCCTGCCGCAGTCACTTGCTGGCAAGAGGGGACGCCCATGAACAACGAGCAACAGCCTGATACTTGGAAAGGCGTCAGCCGCGCATATATCCCCTCTCCACTTCTGTGGGAGAATGCGGTGAATAAATCATGGGAATCCCTCCGGCAAACTTACTTGGCTCTTGAGGAACAGCCTGACAACGATTTTTACCGCATAGCTTTCCTGAAGGCCCGCCTTGCATGGCGCCGTCTGAGCAGGAGACATCCATGAGCTTTAAGGCCGTCGAATGGGCACTGGGCCTCAATAGTATCAGTCCTACATCAAAATTGGTGCTAGCCGCCCTGTGTCGCCACACGGATGAGTGTGACGAGTGTTGGCCTTCTCTCGGACATATAGCGAGGGTTTCCGGTTTTGACCGCCGGACCGTCACAAAACATCTCAGAATTCTTGCGGGCGCTGGACATATCACGCGCATCAGAAGGCGGAAGGCTGATGCCAGCCACGACAGCTCAATAACAAGGATCAATATGAAACCAGCTGGGGAATCTTATTCATTACCGCTAGGGGATGATGTTCATCACCCTAGGGATTTAAACGACACTACCCTAGGGAATAACGTTCCCCCTAATATATCAAGAGAATCAGTCAATAAATCAGAGGTGCCAAAGGTACTGACTCAAGCGCCGACCTTGCCCGACTGGCTGCCTGTAAAAATATGGAATGATTTTGTTCAATACCGGCGCCAGAAGAAACAGCCTCTGACAAACCACGCCATGGAACTGGCAATCAAAAAACTTGCGGAATTTCGTCAACAGGGCAACGACCCGGAAAAGGTCCTCCAGCAATCCATCATGAACGGCTGGACCGGCGTTTTTGCCCTCAGCGGGAACAAGGGACACGATCCGCAGTCACTCCGGCGCAAGATGCCGTCACCGGCGGGGGGATAGGCATGGAACAGAAAACCCCGTCTTTCGGTCAACGATTCGGTAATTACAAAACAACCTGTCCACAGTGCTCACTCACAAGGAGAAAAAAGAATGACAAATGTCTCAGCATCAAACGTACTCCCACTTTCTCCCTCTGGCACTGCCACAATTGCGGATGGTCAGGGGGCACTGGAGAGCTTCCTGCTTCCACGGGGCCTGTGCGTCGAGACAGCCGTAAGATATGGCTTCAGCGCGTCCGGCGGGCGTATTGAAACCCCGTATATCCGCGACGGACAGAAGGTGTACAGCAAATACAGAGGCATCGAGAAAAAAACATTCTCCTGCGATGCAGGGCATAGGCCCTTTGTCTGGAATATCGACGTGCTGAAAGACACTACGCTGGAAAACGAAGCCCTGATCATCACCGAAGGTGAGCTTGACGCTCTGGCCGCAATCCAGTCCGGATTCCCCCGCGTCATCTCCGTCCCGAACGGCGCACCCTCTCAAAAGGGAGTGGCGGTGCCGGAATACCTCGATGAGATTGAAAGCAGCCTCCGCCAAGTTACCGAAATCATCCTTGCTACAGATTCGGACGAGCCGGGGCAGAACCTCATGCACGATCTCTCCTTGCGCCTCGGCAAAGCGCGCTGCAAGTGGGTGAAGTACCCCAGGGGCTGCAAGGATTTAAACGATGCCCTCCGGCTTTTTGACATCCCTGGCGTGCAGGAAACGATACGGCGGGCCCAATGGATTGCCGTCAACGGGATTTACAGGATGGAGGAACTGCCGCCGCATGCGTATAAACGCCCTCTCAGCATCGGCATTCCCGGCTTTGAAAATCATTTCAATATCCGGCTGGGCGACTTTTCGGTTGTTACCGGCATCCCCGGCCACGGGAAAACCGCCTTCGTGAATGATGTGATGTGCCGGATGGTGGTAAATCACGGTTTCAAAATTGCTGTAGCATCTTTTGAACAGGAACCGCAGACCGACCACCTGAGAGCCCTCCACACCTGGCATGCCGGAAAACTGCAAAAAGACATGTCGCCGGAGGAGCGGGAAAAGGCCGACAAATGGATCAACGGGAACTTTATTTTCATCGTGCCGGGCGATGACGACGATGTGACGCTGGAATGGACGCTGGAGCGGGCGGCGACGGCTGTCATCCGTCATGGCGCCAAAATGGTCATCATCGACCCATGGAACGAGATGGACCATGCCCGTCCGCAGGGGATGTCCCTCACCGAATACACCGGTTTCGCCATCAAGCAATTCAAGAAATTTGCCAAAAAATATGGCGTGCACGTTCTGGTCGTGGCGCACCCGGCCAAAATGCACCGCGAAAAAGACGGGGAGTACCCTGTCCCCACGCTCTACGATATTTCAGACAGCGCCCATTGGTACAACAAGGTTGACGCNNATCAGGTTTTAAATGGAAAATAAGGATTTTTAAATTACTTAACCAGAAAAAAGAAAGGATCGAAAATGTCCCACAAGCCTCTCATCCGCCCGCCGTCGAGCCGCTCTAAACTCAAACATAAAAACAAACGCCAACAACACAGCAGGAGAAAGAAAATGAATACGCAAGAAATAATAAGAATTTGGATAGGAACAATCAATGATTGTGTAGAAAATCAGCGTAAATTGTATTTGGAAACGGATGAAAATAAGGATCCAGAAGGCGATCATGTTAACTTAGAGGCGGCTGAGCATGCATACATCGGGTATATATGCGCCTCTGGTTCATTATCTAATTATCGGGCCTATGTGGGCGAGAAAGTCTGGGAAAGCGCATTGCAGGATATGCTGGATTCGTACTCTGAGTATATTGTAAAGGCGGCCATAGCCTATGAGGGAAAATATATTTGCAAAATTTACGCGCGCAGGGAGCGGGACAGACTTCTCCGTCTTCAGGACGCTGATAATGAGACGCCATTTTGACGACACAAAACGAAAACCTGCCCACAGGAAATAATATGCACTCTCGTCCGGATGGACCAGAAATGTGGTATAATCAGTCACAGTATAGATGAACAAAAAAAGGAAATTTAAAAATGAAAGGCCGGAAACCAAAATCGAGCGTGCTCCACCTATTGCAAGGCACGAGGAACCGTCATAAAAATAAAAACGAAGCAAAATATTCCACCGAGGCGATAACACCTCCCTCGCACCTCAATGCCGTCGCGGTCGAGGAATGGAACCGCGTTTACGGCGAATTGGCCCCGCAGAGGATGGTCACCACGGTCGACCGCGCCGCGCTGGCTGCTTATTGCGTAAGCTACTCAAGGTGGGTCAAGGCAGAGCGTACGCTGGAAAAAATGCTGGGAAAGTCCGAGGACTCACTGCTGGAAGGCATGGCCTTCAAAACAAAGGCTGGCGGCCTTGCGTCAAACCCGTTGATCCGTATCTCGAACCAAGCAATGGAAATTATGCTCAAGGCCGCCTCCGAGTTCGGAATGACTCCCGCTAGCCGTTCTCGTGCGGGAGCGAGCGGCATGCCATTCCCTGTTCCTGACGAAGTATTTGGTTGGTATGACCCCTCGTCAGACGTCTGACGCGTTTTCCCCGCCCGATTCTGCCAATATCAGCCGCAAATTCACGCGCTTTGGATGGCGGTTAGAAATCCTTACTCCATTATGGAAGAACAGCCCCTATGGCCTGTCGGTTGGCCGCGAAGCGCGGTCGTGCGAACGCAGCGTCCTCGGTGGCTGTCTTCCGGCTGTGGCACTGTTTGCACAGCCCTTGCAAGTTGTCCCTGCGCACGAACAGCGCTTGGTTACCCTTTGCGGTATGATGTGGCCGATCTCTTGTGTTGCTGTTGTTCTGCCTCTTAGCAGGCAGTGGCGGCAGAGCGGTTCTTCTGCGATGACGACCGCTCTGATCTTTCGCCACTTGGCATCGTAGCCGCGCTGCTGTGCAGTACCACGACGCTGGTCATACTCCGCCTTCCGTTCGGCTGGCGACCTTGAGCCTTTCGGTCTGTGGCGTCTCGACTTGTATGGCATCGTCTATGGTCGGTGATGCAATACCAGCACATCCGCTGTAGCGGCGGCGGGCGTCAGAGGAATGCTACTTTTCAGCATCGTTCAACTCTCATTGCATCCTTCGGGGCAACCTGAGATTGCCATTTTGTCGTTGTATTTTACCCATAAAAACGATAAGAACAAGAGCTGCTTTTAGGATGAAAACCATGACAAAAACTGGCAGAAATGAACCATGTCCGTGCAAGAGCGGCAAAAAATACAAGAGGTGCTGTATCGACAAACCAAAAGCACAGGTCCGTCCTGCCGGAGCCGCCGTACCTCCGGAAGCTATGCGGCAGATGCGGGAAATAATGCGCTTGCACAAAGCACAGGAAAACGTACGTCAGCAGCAGCAAGGCCACGGCAATCGGATTGTTTCATGGACCGAACGCGGTTATAGGTTCGTGGCTGTAGGTAAGACGATCACTTGGGCGCAGAGCTGGCTTGTCTTTCCCGATTTCTTGCTTGCATTTATGAAGAATACCCTTGGCACTGAATGGGGAACACAGGAAAAAGGTAAGGGAAAGCATCCTATCTTTAGGTGGTTGGAGAAATCGCAACGCCACAGCGAAAGTCAGCCCACCGAAGGAAAGCTCAAGACTGAAACTATGATGGGTTTCCACGCTTGCTGGCTTCGTTTGGCATATGCACTCTACCTGATTGCTCACAACGACCAGATTCCAGCTCCTCTGCTCAAGCGGCTGCGGAATCCGGTGACGTTTATGCCCGCGTACTATGAAACTCTCGTCGGTGCAGCCTTGGCTGTGGCAGGCTTCGAGTTATCGAGCGCGGAAACAAAGGTGACTTCGACGCCGACGCCGGAATTTAGGGCGAAATCGAAGGCGACCGGAACGACCTACGAAGTAGAAGCCAAGCATAAAGAACGCTGGAAATCAGCCACCGACGATGTATCCAATACAGACTTCCAGAACGAACTGCGCAGCTACGTGCGCGATCAGGTACATGCTGCCTCGAAGAAGAAGCTCAAAAAACCCATCTACTGGTTCGAGTTGAATATCCCCACGCTGCGCACGGAGGCAGAGTGGCGGGCGGTTGCAGCCAAGGTGGAAGAAACATTGCGTGAAGCGGAAAAAGATATGACCGTAGCAGGCGAACCTATCCAGTCTGCGTTCGTTTTTATCACCAACCACACCTTTCTGGCAAACGAGGACGTTGATGGTGATCCCTCCTTTGCACTCCTTGCACCCATCAAGATCGATGATTATCCGTTCGGACGCACTGTCGAGCTTGAGGCAGCATTGGAAGCCTACGACAAGTACCGCGACATCTTCTGGATGATGGAAGCATGGAAAGTATCGCGCAATGTGCCCGTGACATTCGATGGTACACCGCCGGAACTCCTCTCTCCCGATGGCGTGCCGCAGCGCACGATCAAGATTGGCGACCTCACGGAGGCACAGGGGCCAGACGGCAAGTTAGTCAAGGCCAAAGTCACAGAAATAGCCTCAATGAAGGAGGAAGCGATAGTAGGGCTGACAGCAAATGGCCAACATTGGTTGGCCAAAATGCCGCTTTCCGAGGGCGAAGTAAAGGCAGCACAACGCTTCACGGACGCGATTTTTGGCAAGGACAACGCCTCGCGAACTATGCGCGAAGGCAGTTTGTTCGACCATTACGATTTTTTCCTTCGCGCCCATGCGGACATGACACAAGATCAAGTGAATAAATTCTTTGATGAAAACCCCACGGTCCGGCATTACAAAGGCTTACCTTTAAAAGAAGCGCGCGTACGTATTGCGCGCGAACATACGAAATGGATGTGGATCAGGGCGCAGCAGGCAAAAACAAACCCTCCACTCATGGAGCCAAGTAAATGAAAAAAATTCAATCATTTTTTCTTTCATATCTAGGCTTCATAAGGCCTATTCTCGTCGCGGTGCTGAGTATTCTTGCTTTTTTTATTGGAAAAGGCAATCCTTCGGATTATTGGAGTATACCGGCCTATGTCGCGCTTTTTCTTTTCTATTTAATTGCCGAACTTATACAGCACAAGCAAAACACGCTCTCACCTCTGAAAAAATTCAAAAAATATCTTTTGGATTTTGCGAACTGGCAACATGGCGGTGTAGAAAGTCCAGATTACTATCACGCTGCCCCTGAATATACAATTCGATCCAATAATTCCGAGCATAATTTGGATTATGGGCAAGAATGGACGAGAGGTGAAATTGGTGCTGCGTACAGTTCCGGCAACGCGATCTATTATAAAGATTTGTACTTTAATGAGACGTTGTTAAAACAAATCCCTGTTGTTGTTTTTGATGGAGGCAAAAAAACGATAGTTGCTCCAGATTGGGAAGCTATAGGGGCTGGACGTATTTATTTCTATCTACAAGACAGTATCGAATACGCATATCATAAATATCTTTCGGATATTTATGGCCAAGATTTTTCTTTCGCTATAAATAAACCCGGGGGGCGTGGGCAGTTTAATATACCCGTTTTCAAAGATCGCAAAGAATTAGAGAGCTTTTTAGCTCCCCTTAAAACGTCTATTGCCTCCATGCCTGAAAGAGATGAGGAAAAACAAGACCATCTTTTTTATGAATTACTGGATAAATATGCAGCGTTTAGAGAACAGTTATAGCTAGAGACTTCCTCCTGCACACCTGACCTACCAGCCCTTGCGCTCGCAGAATGCGTTTTTGAATTTCCGAATCATGGTTAAAACCTCGGGCATGCAGCCGGTCGGGACGCGCAGCATTTTGGTTTCGCCATATGCTGCTGGTTTGCGTCCTGCGCCGGTGCGGGCTCCGCCGCGCTGTTCTTTCTTTGCCATGTTTGCCCCTATTTCGTGTGCTGCATAACGGTTTGGAGCAGGTGATCGTAATCGCCGGACGTCGCTTCCTTCCAGACCGGATCGATTTCGTTCTGAGTCCAGCCCTGCTCTCGGGCAGCCTTGATGAAGGCACCCAAAACTGCGAAGGCGTTGCCGTTGATGCCGACCAGCTCGAGGGTTACCTGTTTTTTTGGCGCTGCTGTCATGTTTTTCGTGCTCCCTGTTTTTTGATACATTTCTGCCCGTCCGCTTGTGTTACCGCTGCGCGGGTGCCAAGGCGGTGCTGATCTGGTCATGATTTTTTCCTCTCTGCTGCCGTCTGCGCTGGCAGGAGCCAGTCGATTGCCATGCGGGACGCTCCGACCGTGCGGTATCCTTTTGCCACCAGTCCTGCGGCCAGCTCTTTGCTGGTTGCTTTGACTGTCTGGAAATAATGGGAGCGCGGCGGTTTCAAAAGCTCGACCTTTCCGGCCAGCAGGAGCGCGATGGCGATCCGCGCCTGCACGGTCGTCGTGATCGCGTATTCTTTTCCGCTCTCGGTTGCTGCGAGGATGGCGGTTTCGGTTTTTGTCGTTTTCATGGTGTTTTCCTTTCTGCTGCTGCGCGTCCGGCTTCGTATGCTGCCTCGAGCGCCGCCTTGATGCTCCAAACCGCGCAGTCCTTAAAATCGAGGCCGTCGCTGCTGCGCGTGCGGAGCGTGTCGAGGTGCAGGTGTTTTATGGCGATCAGTGCCACGGCGAGGTCGCGCTGTTCGTACTTACGGGCGGCAGCGCGTTCTTTTGCAGTTCCGGTCGTGAGGTTGTTTTTCATGGTTTTTCTCCCTATGCTGCTTTTGTTGTCGTGTCGAAAGACGCGGTGCCGTACTGCATGAGCCTTATGGCCTTTTCCGACCAAATTTTCCATGCTGCGTCGAGCGTCAGATCGTAATGTCCGTACATTTCCGCGCCGGTTTCTTGCATGCGGCAATGGACGCTGTAGGTGCCGTCGGCGTTCTCGCGCAGGATGTAGCCGTGCTTTTGGGTCATCCGTTGCTTTGGCGTGTAGATTTCTGCGATGATGTTTTCCATGTTTTTTCCTTTTCTACTTGCTGTTGCGGTGGAGCGCTATGGCGGCGGTGTAAAGAGCCGTCGCTTCGGGCAGGAGGCGCTCGAGATCGAGTATGGTGCCGATGGCTTGGTTTTGCTCGCCTTGCGCCATCGCCTCGTTGGCGGCTCTTGCCTGTTCTGCTGCCAGTCTCAGTCTGTCGTAAAGCACCGCTATGTTGGCGGCGATTGCGTTCTGGGTGTTGTCGTTGGTTTGGTTTTTCATTGTGTTTCCTCTCTTTCTATAGACCCAGCATGCGCCACTGTTTTGATTTCAGCTGCGCTATTCAGAGCCATTTTAGTGCCTTGTTTTGGCGATACCGATCACTTCATGACAAGCCGACTCCCCCGGCTTCTTTCCAATACAGGCGGCGATGTCTTGGCCTGTTAGAGTCTCTCTGGATGGGCTGTTTTCTTCGGGGGCGGCGCGGGTTCTAACCAGCCCTTGCGCTCGCAGAATGCGTNNTACAAAATGAAACAAAAATAAACAAACTCTTGAAATCATGGCCGCCGGGGACGGTCGCTTTGACGCATTGGCTTGAGGGCGTAGGGGTCTCTCGCCAGCTACAGCAACATTACCAAAAAAGCCGCTGGGTTGAAAGTCTTGCTCGGGGGGCTGTTATACGCGCAGGGGATAGTGTTGACTGGTTGGGCGGCGTTTATGCGATGCAAACCCAGATAAAATCCCACATTCATGTTGGCGGACGTACGGCTTTAGGTCTGCAGGGTCAGGCGCATTATCTTGAATTGAACGCCCAAACGGCACAACTATTCGCGCCACGTAAAGTTGTCCTGCCTGCATGGTTCAGAAATCATGATTGGGATATAAAGCCGGAACTGCATAACACGGATTTTCTACCTGCCGATGTCGGCCTTGTCGATATAGAGGTTAAGTCATTTTCGGTGAAAGCTTCCGGTGCCGCACGCGCGCTGATGGAATGTTTGTATCTGGCGCCAGAAAAATTCGATCTGGTGGAGGCCTACCAGATCATGGAAGGACAGGGTTCATTGAGACCGGCCACGGTTCAAANNAAGGTGACCCGGCTGTTTCTGTACATGGCCGAAAAAGCGGGGCATGCCTGGCTGAAACATCTTGACCTGAGCAAGGTCGATATGGGTAAAGGAACGCGCAGTTGCGCAAAGAATGGCGCATACATATCGAAATACCGCATAACAGTCCCGCAGGAACTGACAAAAATATGAAAGCACAGGAATATAAAAGTCAGGTGAAGCTGTTGCTGGACGTTTTGCCTGCCGTGGCGGCAGAGGAATGCTTTGCCATGCACGGAGGCACGGCCATTAATCTTTTTCTCCGCGATATGACGCGTCTGTCGGTGGATATTGATCTTACCTA
>PLXM01000194.1 GCA_003153235.1 Rhodospirillales bacterium | reverse complement strand
AGAGCGTCACCAAACTGTGCTCCTTTGGCATCCGCAACATCTCGCAAAGCGAAATCCCGTTTCTTGAAGCGAACAAGGGCCGCGTCAAAATCTATTGGGCGCGCGAAAAAGCCAAATGGGATATGAAAGAGATCGTCAGCCACTTCAAGGGTAAGAATGTTTATGTGACTTTCGACATCGACGGCCTTGATGCCAGCCTGATGCCCGCCACCGGCACACCGGAACCGGGCGGTCTGTTCTGGCAGGAGTCGGTTGATATCATCCGCGAAGTCGCCAAGGTATCAAACTTTGTCGGCGCGGACGTGAACGAACTAGCGCCTAAAGCCAACCTCCACGCCTGCAACTTCCTCGCCGCCAAACTGGCATACAAAATCCTCACTTACGCCTTCCTTGTCAGCAAGGCGCGCAACGTAAAAGGCAAAAAAGCGGCCTGATCACCACTTCTTGAAGATAAAGAACGCCGCGACGACGAGGAAGAAAAAGCCGACGGCATAATTCCAGCGCATCGGCTCGCCCAGATACCAGACGGAAAATCCGGCGAAGACAACGAGCGTGATGATTTCCTGTATGGTCTTGAGCTGCGCGGTGGAGAGTTCTACCGAACCCCAGCGGTTGGCGGGAACCTGAAAGCAATATTCAAAAAACGCCAGCCCCCAGCTGACCAGTATGGCAAGGTAAAGCGGCGAGGTCTTGTATTTTAGGTGTCCGTACCACGCAAAGGTCATGAAGATGTTGGATATCGCCAGCATGCCGATTGTTCTCAAAACTGTAAGGTCCATTTTACCCTCCTGAGGTTTTAACGGGCGATGCCTGCACCAGATCAATTTTTTCCGCTCCCGTCAGCAGCATCACCAGCCGGTCGATGCCCAGCGCATTGCCGCTACAGGCTGGCAGGCCGAACTCCAGCGCATTGATAAAATCTTCATCCACTGGATAATCGTCACCATAAATCTTCTTGCGCAAGGCAACATCATGCGCGAACCTTTCCCGCTGCACCTTAGCATCCGTCAACTCGCCAAAGGCGTTTGAAAGCTCGACACTGCAGATATACACCTCAAACCGCTCGGCAAACCGCGGGTCCTCCGGCTTAGGGCGCGCGAGCGCCGCCATCGAGACGGGATAGTCACGCAGGATAGTCGGCACCGGCGCGCCTAAATGCGGCTCAACCTTGTCCATCATGATTTTGAGCAGCGCATTTTCCCAGTCATCCTGCGGCGAGATGTAAACGCCGATACGCGCGGCCTCCGCCCTGATATGCACCAGATCACCAAGGTTTGCAGATATATCCACACCTACGTATTTCTTCAACGCCTCGACGACAGTGATGTTTTCCCACGCAGCATGCGGGTCGGACGTCTTACCACCAAACACGATCTGGCCTTTCGCGACAGCGCGGATCAGATCCATAGTTTCCTGCATCATCGTCTTGTAATCCATACCCGCCTGATACCATTCCAGCAGGCAGAATTCAGGGCTGTGCATGCGTGAAGGCTCTTCCTTGCGGAAAACTTTTGCCAGCTGATAAATTTTCGGCAGACCTGCCACCAGCAATTTCTTCATCGCGAACTCGGGACTGGTGTGAAGATAGAGTTCATCGACCCGGAACGCCTGAATATGCGGCTCCATGCACGGGCTCACCTGCAGCGCCGGCGTTTCAACTTCAAGATACCCGCGCTGATCAAAGAAATTTCGCACGGCAGAAAGAATGCGTGCGCGTTCCTTGAGATAAGGAATCTTTTTCGAGAAGTTCTCAGGATGCCACCAGCTTTTCCACATCACCCATGAATAGCAGATATGAGGAAAATAAATAGCCCTGGTTATTTCATAACTTAGAAATAAATGACTAAAAAAAGTCATTTTGTTGACAAATTATTAACCACTTTCATACTCTTATATCAAGGGTCAGAAACAAATCTATAGGGAGGATTAGTAATGTCAGAAGCACCAACGCCGCCATCGTCTCCAACGAAAGAGAAAAAATCACTCACCGAGATCTTCAACAAGTTCGCCGCCGAAGCGGTTGAGCGCTTCCCGCACCTCAAGGGACAGCTGCTGGTTGTCGATATGAACGAAATGGTTGCCCATGGCAGCAAGGATATTGACCCGAAAAAAACAGGGCTCACAAAAGAGACAGTCCTCGACTATGTGAGCGATCACCCGCTGACAGCAATGCTGGAAAAGGACAGAAGAATGTCGTCCCTCGCCACGCGCGATGACAAGCAGAAGGTAAACCTCATTTATATTAACGATTCGGTGCCAAAATCGGATCTCAACGACGTTCCGAAAGAAACGGAAGAGCACCTGCTCTTCGTTCTCGACCACGAGCTGGCACACTGCGCTATCAAGGACGGTTTCTCCCGCGCCGCAGGACCGAGGGATTACGCGATATTGCTGTCCGAATCGATTGCCGATGCCTACGCGATGATTCGCCACTATCAGCGTTATGGTGTCGAGCATGATTCGACCAACAAGTATGTGAGCCCCTCCGCCCGTGCCGACAACTTCATCTTGGGCGGCGACTCGACGCACTTTACGTCGTTTGTGCTGGATGCCATCGTCAAGCGCAAGAACTCGATTGACTTTGACAAGCTCACTCCCGACCAGACGGCAGAGCTGGCGCGCCGCTTCGCGCTGGAATTCATGCCGCCGAAAAGGATTGTCGAAGACCTCAACTGGTCTTTTGAGCCTGTCAGGAGCGAGTTCAGGAAGAACACGAACGGCGGCATAAAGGCGCTGATCGATAAAACACTGGACCCGAAAGCAGACTACTACACCTTTAAATTCGGCAGCATGTGGCTCAACCACTACCTTGCCGACCGCAAGCTTCCGGATGGCACACCTATCAAACTGCCAAAAGAGTATCTCGACAATGCAGCCAAGCAGCTGAAGGAACGTGAAATCAAGTTTGCGAAGGAAGACATCCTTTTCAATATGCCGACCAAGTCGCCCAAGCCGCCAACAAATGGCTACAACAGCGGCTTCTACGCGCCGAAGCTCGCGGCTTAAAAACTTTGTAGCAAATCTATACCCGGTCTCTTTAAAATGGGGCCGGGTATTTCTTTTGCCCGTGTATTTGCATGATATCTTTTAGTTTCAAACAGATAGCTAAAAAAATTATTATATTCTGGTTATTGACAAAGTAATTTATTTTTCATATAATCGTGCCTATTTTAAAGGAATACCATATGTCCGAGCTTAAAGCATTCCGGGCGCAAAGCAGTGGGAAGCCCCTGAAAGAAATTCTTGAGCAATTTACAGCAGAGGCCATAGAGCGGTTCCCGCATCTCAAGGGTCAGTTGCTGGTTGTGGATATGAACGAATATGAAGCATTCAGCTGCTGGGACATCGATGAAAAGAAAACAGGTCTCACGCCGGTAGATGCGATGACATACATATTCGCACACCCAAATGTCGTCGCCATGAAGGATGACAAAAACGCGCGCTCATGTGCATTTTTTGATAATCAGAAAAACCTGAACATCATTCTTTACAATGATCACGTTGACGAATCCCAATTCAGTAATATTTCAGAGCAAACGGAAAAGAATATTTTATATATATTGGATCATGAGCTTGCCCATCTGGCTATAAATAACGGCTTATCTGCCGACGGCAGCCTTCATGCCAAAGTCGTCGCGGAGTCGGTTGCTGATGCCTACGCGCTGATCCGGCAGTACCAGCGCTATGGCGTAAATCACTCATCCTATAGCGATTATGTAGACACGTTCGGGCGCTCCCATGCCCTGATCTGGGGCGATGAAGCTCATTTTACAAATTTTGTCATGGAGGAGATTACCAAACGCAAGAACCTGATCGACTTCAAGAATCTCGATCCGCAGCAGACGTCAGAGCTTGCGTGGCGCTTCGCCGCGGAATACGCGCCCTCGTCTGTCATTATTGAATCCCTGAATAAGACATTCGAACCGGTAAAAAAGGCCTTTGCGGAAAGCCAAGAGGCAGGTGTAAAAACCCTGATCAATATAGCGGTCGATCCGGACAGCGACTATTACGCTTTCAAGTTCGCCAGCCGCTGGCTAAAAAGATATCTGGTGGGCGACCGGCTTTTATTCCCCACTCTACAGCTTCCGCAGGAATATCTTGATGCGGCGTCAAAGAAACTGAAAGAACGGAAATTCAAGCTCGCACAAGAAGATATTCTTTTCAATATACCTATCGTATCTCCAAAGCGGCCGACGAACACTGTTCCCAAGCGGGTGGTTTAAATGGCTAGCCCGAAAACAGTACAGAGCCCGCCAAAAGAACAGAAATCACTTTCTGAGATTTTTAATGGCTATGCCAATGAAACCACCGGACTCTTCCCCGGGCTGAAGGGTCGCCTGCTAATCATGGATATGAGTGAGCAACGCCTCTATGGTAGCTTTGATCTTGACGAAGCTGCGACGCATCTGACACAGGAAACGGCTTTAACTTACATCAACCACAGTCCCACAACCTATGAACTTTTAAAAGATAAGACAAGAACATCCTGTGCCCTTTATGATGCCGCACGGGACTTGCACATTATTTTTATAAACGACCTCTTTGACCAGACCCTGCCGGAAGAAAAACTGCTGCGCCGCATGCTGCACCTGCTGGACCATGAACTCGGCCATCTTGCCATCCCCGATGGCTATTATTACAAGAACGATACCCCTGAAGAGCTGATGGGAGAATGCATTGCCGATGCCTATGCCCTGATCCGTCACTACCAGCGCTACGGTACCGAAGTGGAATGTGCGGACAAATACGTAAGCCCCTTCAGCCGGGCGCAAAGCCTGATCTTCGATGGCAACGGCTCCCACTTTTCTACCTTTGTGCTGGATGAAATTATCAGACGGAGAAATGCCATCGACTTTGAAGCCCTCAGCCCTCAGCAGACAACGGATGCAGCGTGGCAGTTCGCTAAACTCTATGCTCCATCACTTGAAAAGGTTGGCGAACTTATTGAAGAATTTTCGTCTGTGAAGGAAGCATGGGAGAAAAATCATACTGCAGGTGTGCAGGCACTGATCGATAAAACGCTGGAGACGGATGATTATGCAGTGTTCAGGACGGGAAATGCCTACCTCAGGAAGGTCATTCAGGGTCCCGTCACGTTCAAGGACGATCCGCCACAGTTCTCACGTGAATACCTGAAGGAAGTATCCAAGAAACTGCAGGAACGTGAATTCCATTTTGCCCATGCCGATATGCCAAAACTCCGCGCGACCCCAAAGGAATGGAGAGCGCTCGGCCTTGCCCTATAAACCTATTTACCCCCTAATATTTACATTATGTAAATAAATAACATCGCAAATCCACTGATTTCTTGACTCTTTGCAGCAATAAGCCTTATAAATCGGGCAGTTTTATTGAGGCAAAACCTTCGGACATTTCTGAAAGTTTATGTGCTCTGCACCCCCCAGTCAGCGAAATTACGCTCACTGGGGTGAAAGTACTTTGTTTATGGAGACGAAAAGAGATGTTTGATAATTTAGCGAATAAACTGGGCGGCGTTTTTGACGGTCTGAAAAGACGCGGCAGCCTGAAGGAAGAAGATGTCCTCCTCGCGCTGCGCGATATCCGCACCGCGCTGCTGGAAGCCGACGTCGCCCTGCCGGTGGTAAAAGACTTTATCGAGAAGGTACGAGTCGAGGCTGTCGGCGAAAAAGTTTTGCGCTCCATTACGCCCGGACAGCAGGTTGTTAAAATCGTTTACGATACGCTGGTGGAAACGCTTGGCCACGAAAATGCCGAACTGAACCTGAGAGCCGCGCCGCCCGCCGTCATCCTGATGACCGGTCTGCAGGGCTCGGGAAAAACGACCAGCTCCGGAAAACTTGCCAAGTTCATCAAGGACAAACAGCGCAAAAAAGTCCTGCTCGCCTCGCTCGACGTGTACCGTCCGGCGGCACAGGAGCAGTTGGAAATTCTGGCCAAGCAGATCGGCGTGAATGCGCTACTCATCGTAGCAGGCGAAAAGCCGCTCGATATTACCAAGCGCGCGCTGAAAACCGGCAAGATTGAAGGTTATGACGTCATCATCCTCGACAGCGCCGGACGCCTCTCGATCGATGAAGAGATGATGAACGAACTGGTAGCAGTCCGCGATCTCTCCAAGCCGATTGAAACGCTGCTGGTTGCTGACTCCCTGACCGGTCAGGATGCCGTGAATACGGCCGAGAACTTTAATAAACGCATTGGGGTGACTGGTATCATCCTCACCCGTGTTGATGGCGACGCCCGCGGCGGCGCAGCGCTTTCCATGCGTGCCATCACCGGCAAGCCGATCAAGTTCCTCGGCATGGGCGAGCAGATGGATGCCCTGCAGGCCTTTGATGCAGGACGTATTGCCGGACGCATCCTCGATATGGGCGATATCCTCAGCCTCGTTGAGAAAGCTTCGGAAAATATCAAGCTCGAAGATGCCAAACGCGCCGCCGAGAAAATGGCCAAGGGCAAGTTCGACCTCGGTGATTTCCTAGACCAGCTGCGCCAGATGCAGAAGATGGGCGGCCTTTCGGGCCTCATGAACATGATGCCCGGCGTCGGCAAGATCAAGAACGCGATGCAGAATGCCGACCTCGATGACAACGTGCTGAAACGCCAGGAGGCGATTATCCTGTCGATGACGCTGCATGAGCGCGGAAAGCCTGATGTGCTGAACGCCTCTCGCCGCAAGCGCATCGCCGCAGGCTCGGGCACGAACGTGCAGGACGTCAACCGCCTGCTGAAGCAGTTTCAGGATATGCAGACAATGATGAAGCGCATGAACAAGCTGGGCGGCAAGGGTATGATGCGTAGCCTGCAGGGCATGCTCGGCGGCGGCGCGATGAACGAGATGGAAGAGATGGCCAAGAACATGCAGGCTTCAGGCGGCAGCGTTCTCGGACCCAACCCCTTTCCGGAGAAGTAAAAACAGAATTTGAGACGAAACGGTTGCAGTCTCATGAAAAATTAACAAGCAGCCAGATTAACTTTGTGTAAATGGAGAAAATACTATGTTGAAAGTTCGTATGAGCCGCTCTGGTTCCAAGAACCGTCCTTACTATAACGTTGTTATCGCCGATTCCCGCGCACCGCGTGATGGCAAGTTCCTCGAAAAGCTGGGCACCTACAACCCCATGCTGCCGAAAGACCATGCTGACCGCGTCAAACTGAACGCTGAGCGCATCAAGTTCTGGCTGTCTAAGGGCGCGCAAGTGTCCGACCGCGTCGCCATCTTCCTCGGCAAGGCAGGCATTGCTCCGGCGCCGGCCCGCAAGAACAACCCGAAGAAGGCTGTTCCAAAAGCGAAGATGACTGAACGCAAAAAGGCACGCGAAGAAAAAGCTGCAGCTCCCGCCGAAGCAGCCGCTCCCGCTGCCGAAGCCGCGCAAGCTTAATTGTTTACGCAACAAAGGTTGATCTGATTGCAAAGCAAAGAGGCCGTATCCACGAACCTCATCTGCATGGCCGAGATTGTCGGCGTGCATGGAGTAAAGGGCATTCTGAAGCTTAAAGTCTTCAGCGACAGCCCTGAAAATCTGCTGGATTACGCGCCTCTTTGCGATGCTGCAGGCAAGAAGGAATTCAAGTTTCTCACATTTCATCCTCATCAGAATATCTATCTGGCTCAATTAGAAGGCCTTACTGACCGCACCGCCGCAGAAAAACTGCGTGGCACTAAATTATATGTTCCGCGCGACCGCCTACCGGAAATCAANNAACTTCGGCAGCGGCGACCTGCTGGAAATCAAACCCCTCAAAGGCGCAAGCTATTACATCCCCTTCACAAAAGCCATTGTGCCAAATGTGGACATTGCAAAAAAAGAGGCGACAGTTATCGTCCCGCCGGGGTTACTTGACTAGAAACTTCTGGCCTTTTTTCAGATTCTTGACTGAATACTCAAACAGCTCCCGCGTCCAGATCGCATCGACAAGGCAGTCATGCGCGTTCTCAGGCAGCGGCAGTTTCTTGCCCGTGGCGCGCGTCAGCTCCTTCATGTCGCGGAAATCCGGCTTAGGCAGTCCGGCGTCATTGAATGCCTTTCTCAGGCTGGTAAGACCGCCAAAGAAATTCGCCATGACGACATTGTCCGTGGAACCGTTATAAGCCCATATCTCGACGGAAGAAATTTCGGTGCCTTCTGATTTAAAACCAGAAATGTAATCGATGATTTTGTCGCGGATCTCATCATTACTGATCCTCTCCGCCGGATCCGGGAGATGCTTGATGACGTTCTCCTCGAGCCAGGGCGTAATCTTTCCGGCATCGAACTCACCGCTAACGCCATAAAAGTTTTCGCGCGTCCTGTCTTCTGGCACCAGCGCAATACTGATGGGATCGATCGCGAAACGCGTTGCGTTATCGTTGAATTCTGAATCAAGAAAGAAACGTAATTTTACTTTCTTGGTCATGCCATTCAGCCTTTGCCAAAAACCTGTTGCTGGATCTGACCCTTGACATTCGTGCCAAGACCGAAGCGCTCGCGACCCTTGCGGTCGCCAAACATCTCTATTAGGTCAGCATAGAGGGATGGCAGCGTCTTGGTCCATAAATACGTCCGTCCCGCATCAGACAACGAGCGGTCAATCGCTTTGAGGTTACTGGCCGCCTCTCCGGCATGAATGCGCTTTGCAAAAACGCGTGCTGGTGCGTCAGCGGGCAAATCATCAATGTGGCTTTTGACATCTGCGGGCGGCTTGAGGCCAAAACTGATCAGCGCCTGCCACAACTCATCTGTATCCTGCGGCAGCTTGCCCCATTTCTTGTAGCCAGCCAGTAGAGCCTGATAGAAAAACGCCTGCGTTTCATCGCCATCTTTTAAATATTTAAGTCCCGGACGTATTGAAACCTTGCGAGAGACCATATGAAAGGCTTTGCGCAGAAAATTCCTGTTAAAACGCCCATCATAGTCTTTCAAGTCATCCATGATCAGGTAGGCGGTAGTGTCGCTCTGGCTCTTCCAGATTTGCGCAGCTCCCTGCTCGCCATAAACTTCTTTGGCGCGGAAATAATTATCTCCCTGCAAACTATGCAGGGCTTCATGGCTCAACGTCGATGCAAGAGAAGACCTCGCCGCGAGCCGCGGCATGAAAGTGCACATGAACTTATTGATGAATATGACACGCTCCCGTTTCATCGTTGCCATGCCGGCTGTACCGAGAGCGTCGCTCACGATATTGAGGGGCTTAAGCAGAATCTGCTTGAACCGGGGCCAGAAGCCATGTTTCTTTTTTGAACCCGACATGTTTTCCCGGGAAAATGACTTGAAAATAATCTGCTGCGCGTGGGTAACGGCAGGATTAATGTCCAGCCCCTTGGGCGGCCACACGCCAAATGACAGCGCGAGAATATCCTTTACGCTGGCATGCCCATTTTTCAGCATGTGCTTCGCTATTTTTTCGTTCTTGTTCCAGATAGCTGCCATTCACACTCTCCACGGTCATGTATCATATATATTTTTCATAAGAAATCAAGCGGATTTAACCGAAAAAACAGATTGACGCATCGTTCTGGCATGTCACTGTAAACACATGACAATTTCTTCAAAATTCCATGTCAAAATCCTGACGCTCTTCCCTGAAATGTTTCCGGGCATGCTTGGCATGAGTCTTTCCGGCAAAGCCCTGGAAAAAGGCTTATGGTCCTTAGAAACAATTCAATTGCGTGATTACGCAACAGATAATCACAAAAC
>PLXM01000093.1 GCA_003153235.1 Rhodospirillales bacterium | reverse complement strand
ATGGTTGACATGGCGCACATCGCGGGTTTGGTCGCGGCCGGCTTGCATCCGTCGCCGGTGCCGGTTGCGGATTTCGTGACGTCGACCACGCACAAGACCCTGCGCGGACCGCGCGGTGGTATTATCCTGACGAATGACGAAGAACTTGCCAAAAAGATCAACTCTGCAGTTTTCCCCGGATCGCAGGGCGGTCCGCTGGAGCATGTGATTGCGGCGAAAGCGGTTGCTTTTGGCGAGGCGCTGCAGCCGTCGTTCAAGGTTTACGCACAGGCGGTGCTGGACAATGCACGCGTGCTGGCGGCGACGCTGAAAAAAGGCGGCGCGGATATCGTTTCTGGCGGCACAGACTCTCACATTGTTCTTGTCGATCTGCGCCCCAAGAAAGTGACGGGCAACGTCGCTGAAGTCAGTCTTGAAAGAGCTTTAATGACCTGCAACAAAAACGCCATTCCTTTCGATCCGGAAAAAATGACGGTTACCTCCGGCGTACGCCTCGGCAGCCCTGCGGCGACAACACGCGGCTTCGGCGTTAAAGAGTTCGAGATGGTCGGCCAATATATCGTAGAAGTACTGGACGGTCTTGCCAAGAACGGCGCCGAGAACAATGCTGCCGTTGAAAAATTCGTGGCCGAGCGTGTGACAAAGCTCTGCCAGCAATTTCCCATTTATCCACTGGAGTAAAGCCAAAATGAGATGCCCTTTTTGTTCACATGATGACACGCAGGTAAAAGACTCCCGCCCGAGCGAGGACAATGCCGCCATCCGCCGCCGCCGCGAATGCACGCATTGCGATGCGCGCTTCACGACTTTCGAGCGTGTGCAGCTGCGCGAGCTGACGGTCGTCAAGGTTGATGGACGCCGCGAGACTTTTGAACGTGATAAACTGATGCGTTCGCTAAAGTTAGCTTTGCGTCGCCGCCCTGTTGATCCGGATGTGATCGAACGCACAGCCAGCGATATCATCCGTCATCTTGAGCTATCAGGCGAGGCGGATGTCACCACCAAGACGATTGGCGAATACGCGATGAAGGCGCTTTCCGGTATTGATCCGGTAGGCTACGTCCGCTATGCCTCGGTTTACAAGAACTTCCACGAGGTGAAGGATTACACCAACTTCCTCGGTGCCCTCGAAAAGAATTACAAGAAAGCCTGATAATGCCAGAGAAGAAAAAACCGGTTAAGCGTGTTGGTTTAGGGGCTGCCCCCGAGAAGCGTGTCATCAAAAAGACCGCCGGTTCGCCCAAAGCGCAGAAAATTGCGGCGCGGCTGGCGGCAGTGCAGGTGCTTTACCAGATGCGCCTGAACAATCAGGAGGCGAAATCGGCCGTGCGCGAGTTTATCGACACGCGCATCGGCTTCGAGCTGGACGGCGACAGGTTTGTGCCTGCGGATGCGGAACTTCTTGAAGAGATCGTCATGGGTGTGACAAAGCGCTGGACGGATATCGAAGTGATCCTCGCCAAGGCGCTGGCTGATGGCAAGAAGGGCGAGATTGAAACCCTGCTGGAATCTATCCTACGCGCGGGCATTTATGAACTGATGGCGCATGGTTCCGTTGATACCGGCATCATCATCAATGATTACCTCAATGTCACCACCAGCTTTTATGAAGGCAACGAGCCGAAAATCGTCAATGCCATCCTTGATAAAGTGGCGAAGTCGGTGCGCGACTAATAATCTGATATAACTAACTATTTTTCATATTGACAGGGAGCGGGGTGCGTGCTACTTTCGCCGCTTGTCTAAATGCGCATTGGAGCAAAGGTCTATGACCTACGTTGAAATTATAGGCGTCATGGGAACGGGAAAAACCTCTCTTCTGAAGGTTTTTAACGAATGCGCGAAATACACGCCCATCACGGAGACGGAAGACCAGCTCAAGAACCTTTTCTTTGTCGAGCCTTATCTGGAAGATCCAAAGAAGTATGGATTTGAGGGCGGCGTGAACTTTACCGCTTTTCATCTCAACCGCATTCAGGAGGCTCTTCACAAGCTGCCGCCGGATGCGAAGGTTGTCGTCGATACATCTTTGCTGACCCAGTACGCCTACGGCAAGGGCTGCCTGTCGCCGCAGGACCTCAAACTGATAGGCGCGCTCGTCAAACGCTCCACTGAAAAGCTGCCCACGCCGGATCTGCGGATTGTCGTTCATCTCCCGATCGACATTCATATGCAGCGCCTGAAGGAACGCGGACGCGAGAGCGAGAAGAACGTATCACGCGAATGGCTCATCGCCACGCAGAAAGCTATTGACGAGACAATCGAAAAATTTGGCGACGGCGTTCCCACACTCTATCTGGACGCCTCGAAATACAACTGGGTTTCAAATGACAACGACAAGCAGGAAGTTCTGCGTCTGGCGGAAGAAAAAATGAAGAAAAAAGCACCACGCAATAAGCCTGCCCCAAAAATTTAGGAAGGATTCCTTTATGAAACAAGATAGCAAACCCAGATTGATCGCCGTCGGCGGTATGTCAGGCAGCGGAAAAACGTCGCTCGCCAGCGCTCTGCTTGAGTTTGTTCCTAATGCCGTTCATCTGGACAGCGACCTTACCCGCAAGGAGATTTTCGGCGTATCCGCGACGACACGCCTGCCGACAGAAGCCTACAGCTCCGAAGCTACGCAGCGCGTTGTGGACGAGATGGCGCGCAGGGTGAAAGAGAATATTATTGCCGGGAAAAATGTCATTGTCAGTGCGACATTCCTCTCCCCCCAATCACGGGCTGAAGAAGAAAATCTGGCGGCGGAAGCGGGCGCGAAGTTTACCGGCATCTGGCTTCAGGCTGATCTGAAAGTATTGTTCGATCGCGTGGCCAAGCGCGTCGATGACGCTTCGGATGCAGGCGTGGATATAGTGAAACTGCAGTCCTCAAAAGACTCTGGTGTTATCGATTGGGCAATTGTCAACGCCTCGCAACCGCGTGAGAGTGTCGTGAGCGATGCTTTGAAGATTATCAGACCTGCAAAAGGCCAGCCTGTGCCGTCTGCGCAGCCGAAACGGAAATAAATATTACAATTAGGGTTTTGGCGGTTTGTGTGTCAGCTGCTGGACAATCTGGTCCAGAGTTGCGGCGCCCGAAGAAACAGCCTGATCCACCACGTTGATGAACATCTTGCCGATGGGCGTTTCGTTCTCGATTTCTTTGGCAAGTTCGCGCGCCGTGAGCGTCTTGCTGCCGACACTGATAACGGGCTTGTCGCCGTTCGGCCCGTTGTTCGCAGCTTCGTTAAAAGCGTCTTTCAGTTTTCTCAGATCAGCGGGGCTCAGGCTCATTGTTATCTCTCCGTTTATCAGGGGGTCGGAGATTTCTTTGTAAGCCTTTCAACAACTTTGTCAATGCCTTCACGGTTGACGCCATTCTCCAGTATTGAGAGCATGCGCTGACCGGCTTCTGTTTCATTGCGGACATCTTCGGCAAGCTGCTTGAGGGAACGGTTCCAGAGAGCGACGGCATCTGGCGCGGGCGAGTTGCTTGCGTGTTCGCTAAACGCGTCTTTTAATCTTTTGAGGTCTGTTGGATTCAAGCTCATATTTTCTCTCCCTTAATGATTTCAGGGATAATACGATGCGAATTATGTAATGTCAAGTATTATGCAACAAGCCGTTTAAGCCCTTCAGATAAATCGGTTTTCAGGTCGTCCATATCCTCAAAGCCTATGTGAAGACGCATCAGCAGGCCTTCTTCGGTCCAGGGCGATGCGGTGCGGACGGGGCCGGGTTGTTCAGGGAAGCAGAGTGATTCATAGCCGCCCCAGCTTGCTCCCATGTGGAATAATTTAAAGCCGTCCAGCATACGGGCGAATTTCTTTTTGTCTGTTTCTTTCAGGATGATGCTGAAGGTGCCGCAGGAACCTTTGAAATATTTTTTCCAGTTTTCGTGGCCGGGGCATGAGGGCAGCGCGGGATGCAACACGCGCTTGACCGCGGGCTGCTTTTCCAGCCAGTGTGCGATCTCGAGGGCACGGCTTTCGTGTTCCTTGAGGCGGATGTGCAGCGTGCGCAGACCGCGCAGGCCAATATAAAGTTCTTCCGATCCGCCGCAGAGGCCGAAATGCAGCGCGGCTGCCTTGAGCGCCGGATATGTTTCGGCGGTGCCGGAAACGACGCCCAGCATCGCATCCGAATGGCCGGAGACGTATTTGGTGCAGGACATCACCGAGATATCGATGCCATGATCGAGCGGTTTGAACAGGAGCGGTGAGCCCCAGCTGTTATCCATGATGGTTTTTATTTTTGCGGNNGCTTCGATAAACAACGCCTTGGTGTTTTTGCGGAACAGCTTGCTGATATCCGCAATCAGTGGCGGATAAAATTCGACATCAACGCCGCAGTGGCCGAGCATTTTCTTGCAGAATTTTCGGTTGGGACCATAAGCATTATCGGGGATCAGCACATGGTCGCCGGAACCGGCAACGGATGTAAGCGCTGTGACAATTGCGGAAAGGCCGGAGCAGGTAGAAACACTGCCTGCCGCGCCCTCAAGCGCGGTGATAGCTTGTTCGAATGCGGCGCTTGTGGGTGTGCCGG
The DNA here is from genome assembly GCA_003153235.1 of Rhodospirillales bacterium. Taxonomy (GTDB): domain Bacteria; phylum Pseudomonadota; class Alphaproteobacteria; order Micavibrionales; family UBA2020; genus PALSA-926. Next base: position 7,910 of record PLXM01000093.1, on the reverse strand, counting down.
CGCGGCCATAGACGAAAGGCGGTTTCGGTCTGTTCTCGAATTCTTCAAAGCTGTTATAGACAATGGTGGAGGCGCGGTGCACGGGTATATTGACGGCACCGTCGTATTTTTTCGGGTTCGAGCTGATATGCGTGAGCAGCGTGCCTGTTTTGTCTTTCGTCATGCGGCGGCAGCCCCGGTTTCTTTGGGCAGTACGGGCATCGAGCCCCACTCTGTCCACGAACCGTCATAGACAGCAGCGCCTTTGTTGCCCAGCTCATGCAATGCAAGAGCGATGACGCAAGCGGTCACGCCGCTGCCGCAGGTGCAGGCAATCGTTCCCTGTGTATTAGCGGAAGAAGATTTGAATATTTTCTCAAGCTCTGTGCTGGGTTTCAACGCGCCGCCAGCGTCAACAAGGGTGGCATAAGGTACGCTGAGCGAGTTGGGAATATGCCCTGCCTCGAAGCGTTTGGAATCACGCGCATCAATCACTGTGTAGTCTTTGTGAAGAATATTGTCCTTGATCTGCCCGACTGTCCTGAGCAGATCCGGCTTGAAATTCACTGTGAAAAGGGCAGGAGCTGGTGCATCAGCGGATTTTCCGGCAGTGGCGTATCCGGTCTTTGTCCAGGCGGACAGTCCGCCGTTGAGGATTTTGACATTATCGTGCCCGAACAGGCGGAACATCCACCATGCCCGCGCCGCTGCCATGGCGATACCTCCGCGGTCATAGACGACCACGAGATCATCATTGCCGATGCCGAGCGCCCTGACCTTATCGGCGAATATTTCTTCTGTAGGAATAGTGTGAGCGAAGGGGGCGACGGGATCTGCGACATCATCAATGTTAAAGTCGCGTGCGCTGGGAATGCCTGCGGCTGCTGGCGGCAGGTTGTAGCTTGCGTCCAGTACCTTGACGTGCGGCTTTTGCAAAAGGTCTTTAAGTTCCGTTGCAGAGATGAGTGCTGACATTATTTCTGACTCCATTTTTTACGTAAGCGATCGTAATTGCGGGCGAACCAGTGCAGGCAGGTGAGCGTGGCGCCGTTAGTGATCTTTCCCGTATCAAGCATACGAATGACTTCAACAGCGGGCATGAGGTGTGTTTTTATTTCTTCGCCTTCTTCCTCGACGCCATAGTGACCGGCTTCAGCTTTGCTGACGCGTCCGCAGTAGAGCATCTGCGTTTCGTCCGTACCGCCGGGGCTGGGATAAGCCTTGGCGATGAATTCGAGATCAAGAATATGGCAGCCGGTTTCTTCAATGGCTTCGCGGCGGACGGCTTCTTCCGGTCCTTCACCTTCGTCAACCATGCCAGCGCAGCACTCAAGGAGCCATGGATTGGGATCGCCTGCTACAAAAGGGCCGACGCGGAACTGTTCGTTCAGCAGGATCTGGTCTGTTTCCGGCAGATAGAGCAAGACGACAACGCACATCCCGCAGAAATACATTTCCCGCTGCATGGGTTCAGCCTGCCCGTCATGACGCAGACTTGCCGGCTGTACTACGAGAGTCTCAAGTCTGTGCCAGCCGTCAAACTCGATCTTGCGAGAGATAATCTTGGCTTTGGAAGCGCCCGTCATTTTTTATCCATAAAATTGGAGTGACTGAGATGCCGCAAGCTTAGTCCAAAGCGGGTAGGCCTTCAAGAGCTGTAACTGCCCAATAATTAGTTGTGCTGCGCCGCAGCAACCAGCTTGTCGCTTGCTTCTTCAATAGCTTTTTCAAGCTGCTCCATCATCTGCAGCGGCGGCAGACCGGACGGGATAGGTGGCAGGAACTCGAAAGTTATCATGCCGGACTTTTTGAAAAAGGCATTCTTCCCCCAGAATATGCCGGAATTCAGCGCCACAGGAACCACGGGAACTTGTACGTTGCGGTATACCTTGGCGATACCGGCCTTGTAAGGTTTTTTGGCGCCAACGGCGGTGCGCGTACCTTGCGGAAAAATGATGACCGGACGCCCTGAGGCCAGTTTTTGCTGACAGCCTCTGACAATGGAATCAAGCGCTTCCATGGCAGAGCCGCGGTCAATGGCGATTTGCCCCATGCGGGCAGGATACCAGCCCCAGATGGGTATGTGCGTCAGTTCTTTTTTGAGGATGATGGCGGGGTAGCCAAGATTTCTCATGTAAGGCAGTTTCAATGTTTCGAAAGCGGACTGGTGCTTGGCAGCTATGATGTAGGCGCCTGTCTTGGGAACATTTTCCAGCCCCTTGATCTCCAGTGTCAGCCCCATGATGTATTTTTCGATGAAGGTGATATAGCCGCCATAGATATCACTGACGACCTGCGCGCATTTTTTTTCGGGCAGCAGAAGAGCGGGCAGCAGGATGATGCTGCAAAGAAACGATCCGGAAAAAAAGAATATATTGAAGGCGATAGAACGGCCCATGTTGACTATTTTGCCGTTCATATGAGGCTCCTGATATAGGTTGCAGTATACTTCATGTATTCATGCATCAGGAGTATAGCGGTCACTGGGTCTTTCCACCAGTTAGCGAGGTCGAATTTGTCAGGCACGACAGGAAAGGGGGTGATGACTACATCCGGGGCAAGCCGTGCAAACTCCAGCAGGGCGCGGCGGATGTGGTAATCGGCTGTGACAAGATAGATAGAGTGGAAGCCTTCCTTGTGCAGCCATTCAGCGGTTTCAACGGCATTTCCGGCGGTATTGTCGGCTTCGAATCCCAGCACGACGCAGCAGTCGAGGCTGCTCTGCGGTTCGGCTTTCCATCTTTTAAGCAGCATTTTGACATCAAGCCCGTGATAGACGCCGGAGATAAAAAGTTTTTTGCCGAACCCTTGCTCCAGCAGGTTGAAGCCGGCATCCAGACGGTTGCTACCGCCCGTCAGAACGACGATCGCGTCGAGTTTTTGGATTGGATGTGGCACCGGCATTGAGGCGACATCCTCCACAAAGGCGGACAATCCCGCAAACCAACCGACGAGCGCGAGGATAAAGGCAGCAAGAATAGAGAATTTTTTAGGGCTTAATGTCACAGCAGCGCCCCGCTGCGTTGGGATAAAAGAGCGCTCATGGCAGCTTTGCGAGTTCCTTGAGGACGGTTGCCTGCGCCGTGAGGTGGGCGATCAGGCTGCCCGAAAGGATCGGCAGGACAAGCAGCGTTGCCCATTGCATAGGCATCAGCTTCAGGTGGGTAAAAAGATCGCTGCCGATGGTATGTGTGACAGTGCTGATGGCAAGTAGGGTGATGATTGTGCAGCTGACGCCGATCAGTGCGCCCCTGAGCGTTCCGCGCAGCGTGTGCCGGCGGAACTGGCGGGCGATGTATTCGTCGCTGGCGCCGATCAGGTGCAGCGTNNGCCACGATAACGCCCGTGAGCAGCATCATGAACAGGGTGGCGGTATTGACAAGCATTTTGACGTTGCCGAGTGTGTCGTTCTGCCGGTCAATCGTCGCGCCAGGTTCGATAGCTTCTATGCTGCTTTTGAGCTTGGCCACATCGGCGTTGGGCGCCAGCTTGATATCGATCAGAGCGGGCAGGGGGATGGCGTTCAGCGCTTCATCCTGTTCCGTCCCCTGACCCAGCCAGGGTTCGATCAGGCTCTTGATTTCGGATTCAGGCAGCTGGCGGGATTTGCTGACATCGGCATCCGTCTTCAGAAACGCCAGCACATTCTTGACGCTGTCATCGAACTTTTTTTCTACCAGGGGCGATACCTTTTCGCCGTCTGTGGGCGACAGGGGCGGTTTTATCTCGACTGTGAGTGTACCGGAAAGGCTTGTTATCCATGTTTTGGCCACAGTAGAAAGACCGAAGTTCAGTGCCAGCGTCAGTGTAGCAAAGAACACCATAAGGCCGGTGACCCAGCTGACCAGTTGTGCGCCAACTCCCTCATCGAGAGAGATATCGTAAGTATACTTTTTGAAATGCTTGCGGGACATGGATTTAAGCAGCCTTCATTTGTTTTTTGGGGCGTACATCCAGCATGCCGTTTTCAAGATGCATCTGCGCGTGCGGGAAGCGCTTTACGAGGGTTTCATTATGCGTGGCGATCACGACGGTGGTGCCATGCTTGTTCAGTTCCTCAAAGAGTGTGAGCAGCTTGATGCCGATACTTTCGTCGATATTACCGGTCGGCTCGTCTGCCAGCAGTAATTTCGGGCGGTTGATGATGGCGCGGGCGATGGCGATGCGCTGCTGCTCGCCTCCGGAAAGCGTGGGTGGGCGCGAGGCCATTTTTTCGCCAAGACCGACCCACCCCAGAAGTTCTGTAACGTTCTTTTTGATATCTTTCTCGGACAGTCCGCCGACCCTGAGCGGCAGCGCCACGTTATCGAAGGCGGAGAGGTGGTTGAGCAGCCTGAAGTCCTGAAAGACGACGCCGATCTGGCGGCGCAGTTCGGGCAGAGCCTTGCGCGGCACGGTCGCCAGTTCCCGCCCGAGCATCGAGATAGTGCCGCGGGTCGGTTTCTGGCCGACGTAAAGGAGCTTCATCAGGGAGGTTTTGCCGGCACCGCTAGGTCCAGTCAGGAAGTGGAAAGATCCTGCTTCCAGCTCGAAATTGATGTCATGGAGGACTTCCGCGCCCGTGCTGTAACGCAAGCCGATATTGGAAAATCTGACCAAAGCCATAATGCCCTGCCTCTATACATTATAATGCCTCATATGTTATCCTTATTCATGGTGCAATACCACTTGTTTTTGAGGCTTTGATGATTCTGACGTGCCCGCAATGCCAGTCGCAATACAACCTTGATCCTGCGATGTTGGGCGTCTCTGGACGGGATGTGCGCTGCGTTTCCTGCAGCCATATGTGGTTCCAGATACCTGATACGGTTGTCCCTGAACCTCAACCTGCAAAATCTTTTGAAGCCGCTGCGCCAGCACAGGAAACGGCTGCAAAATCTATTACCGATGCCCTGAATTCCATTCTGGAGAAGGACGACGCCGCCTTCGATGAGGTTTTGTCGAATGTGGCCAAGGGTACGAAAGCAGAGTCTGTAAAGCCATCTGCCTCCGCGCCAGCTTCTGCCCTGCAGCAGCAGTCTGACGCGCCGGAGGAAAGAAAGAACCGGATGGTCCGGCAGGAAACGGCGCTGCCTGTTGTTACGCATGATCCAATGGGGATGGGGGCTTCGGCTTTCGGCGGGATGGTTTTTCTGCTGTGCACATTTGCCACACTGATGGTTGTCTTCATTGCCAAAGGGCCGATCATTCAGCACTGGCCGCAGATGGTGCTGCTTTATAAGACACTTGGATTTGAGGCCAAGGCGCCGGGAGAGGGGCTGCGTCTCAGTGAAATTACAGCCGAAAGGCGTATTGACAATCACAGCAAGACGCTTGTCGTCGAAGGAAAGATGACCAATATAACGGAGCATGATATCGCCTATCCGGCGCTGCATATAATCCTGAAGAATGAAAAGGACATGGTTACCAAGGAGTGGGACCTCAAGGCCGGTGTGACGCAGGTCGCTTCTGGTGATATCGTGCCAGTCATGCTGCAGTTGCAAGATGTGCCGGAAGACGGCTCTACCGTCGAAGTACGCGTGAAGGAGAAGTAATTTATGGGTGCTAAAACTATTCTTGTGGCGGATGACGAGCCTTCGGTACGTGAATTTGTCGTACGTGCGCTCACCTACGGCGGTTTTACTGTGACAGCGGTGCCGGATGGCAATGCCGCTCTTGAAGCTTTAGGCCAGAAGAAATACGACCTGCTGCTGACGGATATCGTCATGCCGGATCTGGATGGTATCGCACTTTCGCTGAAAGTGGCCAAGGATTTTCCATCCACCAAGATCGTGATGATGTCGGGCTATGCCAACCAGCGCCAGCGCGCGCATAACCTGGATTTCCTCGCGCATGAGGTCATCAGCAAGCCCTTCACGCTGGATGAAATCGTCAAGCGTATTTCGGCTGTCCTGGCTTAATATCGGCGGGCTTGGCTGCCTTGATCGGCATATGCCGGGCAAATTCAAAAAGAGATGAAAAATGCACGGCGGCAGCATCCTTGTGACCCCCGCCTGTTGCCCCCATTGTCTTGCACAGGTGTTCGGCAATTTTGCTGGCGTCAGGGTTGCCATCGGTGCGGATGCTCATGCTCACAGCGCCGTTTTTCTGCATTGACCAGATAAAAGCCGCGTTCACACCGTTCTTTTTGCCCAGATCGACAAGGCGCTCGGAAATGGCGCGGCCAAAATGCCGGATATCGGCATTGACGATGGGCACATCGACCGGATCTGTTTCCGGCAGGAGCTGCAGTTTTACCAAGGGCGCATTTTCTAATAACTTATCGATTTTGGCTTCCTGATCTGCAGCGATATGTTTGCCCTTTTTTGCCATGTCATTAAAGCTCAGCTTGGCAAGGCCGTGCAGCGTCTTGAAGGCGCGCTCTGTCGTGCGGATATCCTGTGAATCCACAAGCGCCGCAGCGGCAAAATCCTGCGGTGTTTTCAGGCCCGCGCTGCCGCCATCCATCAGGTTGATAAGATCAATGACAGCAGGCGCTTTCTCTTTGGGGAAGAAGTGCTGCCAGATCATTTTCGACGCCGATGCGGCTGCGGGGTCGAGAAGAATTTCAAGCTTGGGCGTATTCTTGTAGCCATCAAGCCGCGCAACGGCGCTTTGGTGATGGTCAAGAATGTGGATGCTGCCTGCAAAGGAGATCAGTTCATCCAGGAAATATTTCTCGGGAGTGATATCGACAAAGTAAACTTTGGCATTGGACGAAAGAGAGGCGCGGATTTTATCTTCCGCAACTCCTTTGTCGGCATGCGTGTAGGGGATATAGGTCACTTTACCCTGGAGGTCCGGATTTTCTGCGCTATGGGCTTTGGCTATGATCCATGCTGATGCAGCGCCATCGATACAGTCTTCGTGATAGACAACAATGAGAGGACTATTTTGCGCCTGCATGGCTGCTTCCTTATCAACCTCATAACCATAGTTATAGTAACTGAATATGATTACATATTTATTAACTTCTAAGTGAAGCGCTTTATATTATATCCATCTGATATATATAAATAAAATTGCTAAAATTGGACCATAAGAGGGTGCTAAATCTAGAATTGCATGATAGAGGGCTTATCAGTTGCGAACAAGACGGACCCGCATGGTATCTTTTTTCTTCCTGCCGACTTCAGGGCGTCCGTTTTTAAAGTTCAGGACATCCGCGCAGTCCTCAAATTTTCCAAAGCGTGAGGAAGACCAGTACCAGTTCTTACGGCCACGCTTTTGATTAAATCCACCAAGTTCCTCACGGTTTTTGTAAAGCCTGTACAGGTCGAACCCTGATGCGACACGCCACTTCTGGCCCGTTTCAAGGGATTTTTCTTCGGCGCGCTTGACGGCCTCATTGAAAGTCATACTCAAAGTTTCATCTTCTGGCGCAGCGAACATGGCCTCGCCGGTATCCCATGAAGGGCCGGCGTAGAGTGCCCCATCTTTCATCACCGTGCCAATTGTGAGGCGCTTGGCGGGAGCTGCTGTGGTTTTAGTATTTGCTGGCTGTGCGGCATTGCCGGTGGTTGCGGAATTCAACGTAACAGTGCCATTAGTGGCAATAATCATTTCATCATCCGTATCTTTGATTTGTGCACCGTTCACAGCAACACTATTTAAATCCTTGCTGACATTTAATTGAAAGCCTTCCGCCACTCCTGCTGCAGCTGCAACATCAGCTTCGGATGCAGCAGCGGGCTTTACCTGCACGCTGGCGCTGCCGAAGACACTCGCATGGCCATCTGTTGTGACACTGACTTTTTTACCGTTGATCATGGTTGTGGCCATGCCATCTTCGTCGAACTCGACTACAAGAGTTTTCCTGTTTACTTCAGTCATGCCACATCCTTTTTACACTTTTTGGCAGTTTAAAAATATTATGTATAATATAACAGACATCATGATTCTGTCAAATCATAACTGAATATATTTATAACTTATTGATATATATCTAAAAT
>PLXM01000237.1 GCA_003153235.1 Rhodospirillales bacterium | reverse complement strand
CGGTTGAGGACGGATTTCCCGACAGCGAAGACCGTATTTGCGTTCTTTTTCCCCGGCAGAATGTGCATGGAAATGTTGGTATTGGGATAGAGTGCATAAATGGCAAAGCGGTTGATGCAATAGATCATCGCTTCCGCGCGCAGGTCGACGACGATCAGCTTTTCATGCGTCGTCGAGCATTTCTTGATCTGCTGGCGGGCCATTTCGGCGTGCTCGCGGTACATTTTTACGCGCTCCGCGACGTGCGGGTGCTTTAAAATTTGATCGATGGTTTGCGGCGTGCGGAAAATATCGACCAGCGCCAGCATGAGGTTGTAATTCGAAATCTGGAACTGGTGAAGACGTCCGAGGCCGGTGCGGTTGTCCATGATGAAGCCCAGCAGTACCCAGCCCTGCGGGTCAAGGACTTCGGCTTCCGTCAGCTGCGCCGAGTCAATCTTGTTGGCGGCTTCCATGAGCTCTTTTGTGATGTTCGGGAACTTGGCAGCGCCGCCGAAGTGCTTGAACACGACCTCCGCGGCCGAAGGGGCCGTCGGGTCATTGATCACGTTCTTTGCGGGCGTCTTGTTACGTTCGGCTTCGCTGGCGTGGTGATCAAAGACGATATGCGCATTGGGGTGATAGGGCAGATTGGTGATGATGTCGTTGCTCGTCACTTCCACTGTGCCGTCCTGCATGTCTTTCGGATGGGCAAAGGTGACTTCGTCTACCATGCCGACTTCGCGCAGGAGTGCCGCACAGACAATGCCGTCAAGGTCGCTGCGTGTAATGAGGCGGTATTTCTGTGGCATGTGTGAGTACCTTTCTAAAGCAGTGAATCCTGTAAACGATACCATGCCATGCCGAGGGCCAGTATCCTTTGTTTAAGTGTATCTCCGGCGGGGATCGACATGTGACCTATTTTAGCAAAAATATCGAACCGTTCGGTTGTGCCGCTGACAACTTCCGCAATCAGCTTGCCTGCCAGATTACCTAAAATAACACCCTGACCGCAATATCCTTGCGCATAGAAAATATTGGCTGAGTAGCGGCCCATATTTGGCATAGCATTCAGGGTAAAATCCATATGATTGCTCCATTCATGGGCAATCTTGGCATCCTTCAGATCGGGGAATAGGGCTGTCATGCGCTGCCGCAGGTTAATCCCCTGACCTGCACTGCCAAACAGCAGCCTATTGTCGCTGGAGAACTTGAAATAATTCATAATGCGGCAGGAATCAACAATTGCATAGTTTCTAGGAGAAATCTTATGAGAAACTCTGTCAGGGAGTGGCTGCGTTGCAATCATTGGCACAGAAGCGGCAAAAATCTTTTTATTAAGAATGGATAAGCCGGGTATCCTGACAAATCCGCTCAGGATAACGAATTTTGCATTTACCGCGCCATTCTTTGTTTGTATGCGGACAGTGTTACCCTGCGTGATCGACGTGACCTGCGTTTCGTCGTAAATCTTGCAGCCGCTGTTTTGCGCCGTTTGCAGGACACCCATGGCGTAATTGATGGGGTGGAAATGAGCGCCTTTCGGATCAAACAGGCCGCCGATATATTTAGCGCTATCGACGTATTTATGAATTTCTTTTTTAGGGATGTACTTTAGGTCCGTATGGCCAAGTTTGCCCCATTCCGCCATTCTTTGTTTGAGAGAAGTAGCATCATGATTATTGAGCGCTGCTGTCAGATGTCCGAATTTCAGGTCACACTTGATATCATGTTTTGCAATACGCTCGACGATAAGAGCCAACCCCTCCAATGTCATATTGCATAACATTTTTGCCCCGGCTGGCGAGTATTTTTGGGATAGATAGCCTGGAGAATGGTGATAGCCGCGCAGCAGATGGCTGCTGTTGTGAGCCGTTGCTGAATCGATAATATTTTTGCCTTCCAGCAATGTTACAGAATATCCCTTCTGCACAAGCTCAAAAGCCGCAGAAATCCCTGTGAATCCGGCGCCAATGACGCAAACATCACAGTTGATTTCTCCCTTGAGCGAGCCTAGAGTCACCAAGAGCCTGTTCGGGGTCACGGCATACCACGAATTTTTATAATTCGGGTCTGGGGCTTGTGCTTTGAGTTCTTCCTGAGGCATTACAACATTTTGAAAATGATAAGACGATGGACAAGTTAGAAGAGTTTATCCGAGAACACGAAATAACGGAAGTCGAATGCTTGGTGCCAGACATGTCTGGCATCGCGCGTGGCAAAATTATCCCCGCCGAGAAGTTATTACGGATATTGAGAGAGCGCGGCATGCCGATTCCCGAATCTGTTTTTATTCAGACTGTGACGGGGGATTATCCCGAGGGAGAACTCATCAGCCCGTCCATGGGTGATGTTTACATGGTTCCCGACAACAACACAGTGCGCCTTGTGCCGTGGTATCAGGAACCGACTGCGCAGATTATCTGCGATGCCTATTACGGTGATGACACGCCTGTGACGATCTCATCGCGTTATCTTTTGAAGAAAATGCTCGCGGAATACGAGAAGCGCGGGTGGAAGCCTGTCGTCGCGCCGGAACTGGAATTCTATCTCGTCGCCGTCAATACTGACCCTGACATACCCCTGCAACCGCCTATCGGGCGTTCGGGACGCAAAGAGAGCGGACGTCAGGCCTACGGTATCGATGCGGTGAACGAGTTCGACCCGATTTTCGAGGATGTCTATGATTACTGCGAAGAGCAGAACATCGATATCGACACGCTGAGCCACGAAGCGGGCGCGGCGCAGATCGAGGTTAACTTCAACCATGGCGATGCGCTTGAAGTGGCGGATCAGGCTTTCCTGTTCAAACGCACGGCGCGTGAGGTGGCGATGCGCCACGGCGTTTATGCGACTTTCATGGCGCAGCCCATGCAGCTGGAACCCGGCAGCGCCATGCACCTGCACCAGAGCGTTGTCGACCTTCAGACCGGCAAGAATCTTTTTTCGACAGAAGATGGTCAGGATACAAAACTGTTTCGCAATTACATCGGCGGACTGCAGAAATACCTGCCGAGTGCGTTGCCGCTGATGGCGCCAAATGTGAATTCCTACCGCCGTTTTGGTCACAAGGAAACGGACAGCCCCATCAATGTGGAATGGGGTCAGGATAACCGCACAGCCGGTTTGCGCGTGCCTGTGGCCAAGCCTGAAAACCGCCGTGTTGAAAACCGCCTGCCGGGCGCGGATGGCAACCCGTATCTCACTATCACGGCGACGCTGGCCTGCGGGCTTCTCGGTCTGATGGAAGAGATCGAGCCCACCGAACAGATCAAGGGCAGTGCCTACAAAAAGGGCCATAACCTGCCTATGCACATGACGGATGCTCTCAAGAAATTCAAGTCCTGTAAGCCGCTGGGCGAAATTCTGGGCGAGCAGTTCATCCGCACGCTGGTCGGCATCAAGGAAACGGAATTCAANNAACGCGGTCATCAGTTCATGGGAACGCGAAAGCCTGCTACTCAACGTGTAAGCCATGACGCAGCCATCTCCGAATGTCTCGCCGTCTTCCTCCATCAAGCTCGAACAAAACTGGCTTGATATCGTTGGTGGTGAGTTTGACCAGCCGTATATGACGCAGCTCAAGAAATTTTTACAGGAAGAAAAAGCCAAGGGGAGAGTGATCTATCCCAAGGGCACAGAAATTTTCAATGCCATGAATACGACGGCATTCGACAATGTAAAAGTTGTTATTATCGGACAGGACCCGTATCACGGCGAGGGGCAGGCGCATGGGCTGTNNCAAGGGCATCGCCATTCCGCCGAGTCTGATTAATATATACAAGGAGATCGAGGGTGAGTACGGCGTCAAAATGCCGCATCATGGCAACCTGACGGGCTGGGCGGAGCAGGGCGTCTTGCTGCTGAATGCAACGCTGACTGTACAGAAAGCCAATGCAGGATCGCATCAGAAAAAAGGCTGGGAAGAATTCACTGACGCCATCATCCGCGCCGTCAATCAAGGGCGAGAGCATGTCGTTTTCCTGCTATGGGGTTCTTATGCGCAGAAANNGGCTGCGGCCATTTCAAAAAAGCCAATGACTATCTGGTGAAGCACGGCCTCGGTCCCATTGAGTGGCAGAAGATATAGAAGGTTCTTTGCAAATGTCGCAGCCTCTTAAAACTCAAGATACAATCCATCCGGAAGCACAGGCTGCGCATAAAAGGGGCGTGGATTTTTATAAAGCCAGAAAATTTGAGGAGGCCATGTCCAGCTTCCGCGAAGCGCTTTTGTTCGATCTCAATTTTGCCTCGGCATGGAGCAATCTCGGCACAAGTTTGCGCCGGCTTGGCAAGTATGAAGCCGCGGCCACCAGCTCAAGACGCGCAATAGAGATTGCCCCTGATGATCCTTTTTATCTTACAAACTATGGCAACAGTTTGGCCGATCTGGATCGTGTTGATGAGGCGCTGGCAGCGCATGCCGAAGCTAACCGCCTTAAACCGGGGGAGTTTATACTCCGCCACAACTATGCCATCATGCTGCGTGATGGGGAGCGTCTTGAGCAGGCTCTGGCGCTGTTTCAGGATATCCTCAAAGATTATCCGAATGATATCGAAGTCATCTGGGATACGGCGATGACGCAGCTTCAATTGGGAGATTTCAAGAATGGCTGGCGGGCGTTTGAGGTTCGCTGGAAGCGCCCTAACATGGAGAGGGGGCGCGTCTACAAAACAGCACCGCGTTGGCGCGGCGAAGATATCAAGGGCAAGACTGTGCTGGTATACGAAGAGCAGGGATTTGGCGATACAATTCTGTGCAGCCGTTATATTCCGCTGATCCAGAAACGCGGCGGTAAAGTTATTCTTGAGTGCAAGCTGTCATTGCACAAACTCTTTTCCGCGATCCCCGGCATTGTGCGCATCGCGGAAGCAGGGCAGGTCATGGATGGATTTGATTATCATGTGCCCATGATGAGTTTGCCGGGAATTTTTGAAACAGACCTGTCTTCAATCCCGCTGCTGCCGCCTTTGCAGGCGGCTCCGTCCGTGCCGCCGCAGGTATCACGGCTGTTGGAGAATGGGAAAGACCGGCTTAAAGTCGGGATCGTCTGGTCGGGAAATATTAGCTTTGCCAATAACCGCAAGCGGGCCGTTGATGTGACGCGCTTTCTTCCGCTAGCGACCATTCCGGGTATCCAGCTCTATAGCCTGCAAAAAGGGCCGCGTGAAAAAGACCTTACTGCCTGCGGTGCAGAAGGTCTCATCCTTGAACTTGGCTCCGACCTGAATGATTTCTCCGAGACAGCGGCAGTGTTGAAGCAGCTTGACTTGATTATCATGACAGATAGTTCCGTTGCACACCTTGCGGGGTCGCTGGGGGTTCCCGTCTGGAACCTGCTGTCCTACCATCCTTACTGGCTTTATCTGCAGAAGCGCGATGACAGCCCATGGTATCCGTCAATGCGCCTATTTCGCCAACCTGAACCGGGTGACTGGGACAATGTGTTTGAAAGAGTTGCGGTTGAATTAGAAAAAGCCGTCGCCTTAAAAAAATCCGGCAAGTGGCCATTAAAATGACAGCTCTAACTGAAGCAAAAGCGTTACCAAACGTAAAAGAGGATTTAGAACAAGCCCATGCTTTGTTCTACCAGAGTAAATATGCAGAGGTCTTGCCGCTCTATAGAAAACTCCTGGAGTCGGACTTGAACGATTACCTCGTCTGGGGAAATCTGGGCATCTCACTGCGATATCTGGGTTATTACGATTCCGCTGTGATCTGTCTGAAACGTGCCGATGAACTATACCCCAATTCTCCCGCTATCATCAGGCACCATGCCTATTGCCTGATGTTGCTGAACAGAAAAGATGAGTCCCTTTGTGCTTTTGCTGCGGCCCTCCGCTTGGCGCCAAATGATTTTAACGTCCACACTTTTTATGCCAGCGCCCTGCGTGAATTTGATATGAATGAGGAAGCCCTTATACATTATCATGCCGCGCTGGCCATTGATCCGAAGCATATAGAAATCAGATGGCAGTGTGCGGACGTATACCTGCGATTGGGAAGATTTAATCAGGGCTGGAAAGATTTTGAGAACAGATGGAATCTGGGTAAAGATTCCTTATTCTCGGCTATGGCTGAGGAAGAAAAAACCTATACAAGCCAGCGCTGGAAGGGTGAAGATCTTAAAAATAAAACAATCCACATTTACGGAGAACAAGGCTTCGGCGACACCATTTTATGCAGCCGCTATATACCTATGGTCAAGGCGCGGGGCGGGCGCGTCATTTTCAGAGGGACACCGGAGCTTCGCCACTTGTTTCAGGATATTCCCGGCGTAGATTTGTATTTTGAGGGTGGCGCTGTCGAGGGAAAGATCGATTATCACGTTCCCGTTATGAGCCTGCCCGGTTTGTTGGGCACCGAAGTTTCTTCAATCCCGCCGGCGACGACCCTTCATGTTCCTGCAGCGCCTCCTGCAGAAGCTGCGCGGCTCTTAAATCTTGCAAAGGATAGCTTTAAAGTAGGCATTGTCTGGACAGGAAGGCCGACTTTCGCAACTAATTATAAACGGGCGGTTTCTCTCGCGCGGTTTCTCCCTCTGGCTGAAATACCCGGCGTGCAGCTTTACAGTTTGCAAAAGGGTATCGGCGAACAGGAGTTGGCGGATTGTGGCGCTCAAGGCTTGATTTTAGAGTTCGGACCGCATTTAAAAGATTTTGCCGATACTGCAGCAGTTCTTAAAAATCTTGACCTTGTCATCATGACAGATAGTTCCGTGGCGCATCTGGCAGGGTCTATCGGCTGCCCAATCTGGAACTTGCTTTCAACTGGTGCTTACTGGGTCTATTTGACAGGACGTGAAGACAGCCCGTGGTATCCATCGATGCGCCTGTTCCGGCAGCCGGATCCGGGCGATTGGGACAGTGTGTTCAAGAAGGTTGCAACAGAACTGGAGAAGGCTGTCGCCCTGAAAAAATCAGGCAAGTGGTCTTGGCCAAAGACTTGAGCGGATTTATTGCAGCGTATTGCTGGGCGGACGCGGCGATGTGAATTTTGAAGCCATTGTTGGCAAAGCGCCTGCAGCGACTGAAGGAGCTTTAAGTGCTGCGGGACCTCCGAGTGACGATGCTGCAGCTGCCGGGCCGCCGAGCTTCGCAGCCGCTTGCATCCCGAGCCCTTTGAGCATGCCCATGCCGATTGCCAGGAAAGCGAGATTTAATACCGAGGCGATTTCACGACCGACAACACCCTCCAGCGGTGCGGCATAGCCTTTGGTTGGTGTCTGATTGTTGTCAGGCATGGCAAGACTCCCGTTTCAAAAAATGAACTATTATCTATGATACCACAAAAGAACAGCTAGCGTAACGGTCAGCTATCATGCGGCGACAAATGTCACGGAATACACTTTAATATCAAGCACTTGTTTGTTCTGCACTAAGGCGATGGCGACATCACCGCGTTCGCGCAGCAGTGATACGAAGGGGCGGTCAAGC
>PLXM01000033.1 GCA_003153235.1 Rhodospirillales bacterium | reverse complement strand
CGCTCGCCGCCAAGCCGGTCATGGAAGGCAAAGCCGTCCTCTTCAAAAAGTTTTCCGGCATCGACGCGGTCGATCTCGAGATCAACGAAAAAGATATCGACAAGCTGGTGGATATTATCGCCTCGCTGGAGCCGAGCTTCGGTGCTATCAACCTCGAGGATATAAAGTCGCCGGAATGTTTCGAGATCGAGCGCCGCCTGAAAGCCCGGATGAAAATTCCGGTATTCCATGATGACCAGCATGGCACCGCCATTATCGTCGCAACCGCGCTCACGAACTGGATCACCTATTCCGGACGCAAGCTCAAGGAAGTAAAGCTTGTCACAGCTGGTGCCGGTGCGGCCGCAATGGCCTGCGTGAATCTGCTGGTATCGCTAGGCCTACCGAAGAAAAACATCATGCTGACAGATCTTCACGGCGTCGTTTACAAAGGCCGCAACGAGGCTATGGATGAAGAGAAAAAGCCCTTTGCACAGGAAACCAAATTCCGCACACTGAAAGAAGCCATCAAAGGTGCGGACGTATTCCTCGGTCTCTCCGCGCCAAATGTGCTGGACAAGGCGATGGTCAAGACAATGGCCGATGCACCGCTGATCATGGCGCTCGCCAACCCGACACCTGAAATTATGCCGGAAGACGCCCGCGCCGCAAAACCCAACGCTGTTATCTGCACGGGCCGCTCGGATTATCCCAATCAGGTGAACAACGCGCTGTGCTTTCCATTCATCTTCCGCGGCGCACTCGATGTTGGCGCCACCACAATTAACGAAGAAATGAAACTCGCCTGCGTCAAGGCGCTCTCCGCCCTGACAATGGCCGAAGTGAGCGCAGAAGTGGCCGCCGTCTACGGCGACGTGCCGCTGGAATTCGGGCCTGAATATCTCATCCCGAAACCTTTCGATCCGCGTCTGATTCTGGAGCTCCCCGCCGCCGTCGCCAAGGCCGCAATGGACAGCGGCGTCGCCACGCGCCCGATCAAGGATTTCAACGCCTACCACCAGCAGCTGGAAAAATATGTTTTCAAGTCCGGCCAGCTGATGCGCCCGATTTACGAGCGCGCCGCCTCCAATCTGAAACGGATCGTTTTTGCCGAGGGCGAGGAAATCCGCGTGCTGCATGCCGCGCAAACCCTTATCGACGACAAAATCGCAAAGCCCATCCTGATCGGCCGGGAGGAAGTGATCCTGAAGCGGATCGCCAAGCTGGGGCTGCGCCTCAAAAAAGGCCGCGACTTCGAACTCGTCAACCCCGACAACGACAAACGGTTCAATGACTACTGGAAAACGTACCATCAGCTCACGCAGCGCCTCGGCATCACGCCCGCCACAGCCAAGACCGCCGTACGTACGCGCAGCACGGTTATCGCGGCACTCATGATGCACAAGAACGATGCTGATGCCATGATCTGTGGAACGATTGGCCGTTATGAAAGGCACTTCGCGCATGTGACCGACATCATCGGCCTCGCGCCGGAGGCAAAAAACTACTCATCCTTAAGCGCAATGATCCTGACAAAGGGGACTTACTTCATCTGCGATGCATTTATCAATCCAGATCCAACAGCAGAACAAATCTGCGACATGACACTGCTGGCGGCAGAAGAAGTGCGTAAATTCGGCATGGAGCCTAAAATCGCCCTGCTGTCTCATTCAGATTTCGGCAGCATCAACCGGGCTGAAGCCGTCAAAATGCGTGTGGCCACAAAAATGATCAAAGAGCGTGCACCGTCGCTGGAAGTGGAAGGGGAAATGACGCCTTCCACCGCCCTGTCAGAAGAGATCCGCGAGAAGCTCTTCCCCAATTCGGAGCTCAAAGGACAGGCCAACCTGCTGATCATGCCCAATATCGACGCTGCCAATATCTCCTTTCACATGCTGAAAGTGTTGGGCGACGGCATCGTCGTAGGCCCGCTGCTCCTCGGTGTGCGCAAGCCCGCGCATATCATGGTTCCTTCCGTCACCTCGCGCGGCATCGTCAATGCTGCCGCATATGCCTGCGCCTCCCTCCAGGAGAAGCCAAAACAGGGTAAACAAAAAAGCAAAGTTACCCACCTCAAAAAGCGCCGCTGATTAAATGGAAACTGAAGACGACAGGGTAGAAAACAAGAAAGAATCTGCAGGTGACGACAATGCCGCCGAACAGCAGCAGGTCGGTCTGCCAGACGAGTTTATCCGCGAGATCGCCGACCTGCTTGACCAGAACTACACCGACCGCATTCAGGAGCTTTGCCGCGAACTGCCCGCGCCGGATGCCGCCGAACTGATCGTCAAACTGGATAGCACGCGCCGCCACAAGCTCGTGGAAGTGCTGGAGGATGACCTCCATCCCGAAACCTTCTCCTATCTGGACCGCGGCCTGCTCAATGATCTGCTGGAACATATGTCCGGCAAGAACATCGCTACCATCGTCAACGAACTGGACAGCGACGATGCCATCAGCCTGATCACCAACCTCGACGAGGAGCGGCAAAGCAATATCGTCCGCCATCTCAACCGCAACCTGCGCGCTGCTGTCGAAGAAGGTCTGACCTTCCCCGAGGCCAGCGCGGGCCGGATGATGCAGCGCGAATTTGTCGCCGTGCCTCAATTCTGGACTGTCGGGAAGACAGTGGATTACCTGCGCGCTGCGGCTGCAACATTACCAGAGCGTTTCTACAACGTCTTTATCGTCGATCCTATGCACCGCTTTGTCGGCGCCGTGTCCCTGAGCCATGTCCTCTGCGCCCAGCGTGCAGTGAAGATCGACACGCTTGTCGATGAAGAGCATGTCACTGTGCCGGTCACGATGGATCAGGAACAGGTGGCCTTCCTCTTCCGCCGCAAGGATTTGCTCTCGGCCCCCGTGGTCGATGACGACAACCAGTTGATCGGGGTCATCACCGTTGACGACGTCGTCGACGTCATCCAAGAAGAAGCGCAGGAAGACTTGCTGAAAATGGGCGGGGTGAGTAATTCGGACATTTTCCGCCCAACATTCTCCACCGTGCGGGCGCGATTTTGGTGGTTGTTTATCAACCTCGGCACGGCTTTCATCGACACTTTTGTCATCAGCTTCTTTGAAAACACGATTGAGAAAATTGTAGTACTTGCATCGCTCATGCCTGTCGTCGCCTCGATGGGAGGCAATGCCGGCACGCAAACCCTCGCCGTCGTGGTGCGCGCCCTCGCCACAAAAGACCTCACCGCCGCCAATACCTGGCGTACAGTCTGGAAAGAGTTATTGGTGGGCAGTATCAACGGCATCCTGTTCGGCATCGTCATGGTGATCGGAGTGACGATCTGGTATCACGACTGGAAGCTCGGCGGCATCATGGCCGCTGCCATGGTCATCAACCTTGCCGCCGCCGGACTGGCCGGCACAATGATCCCTCTTGCGCTCAACAAGACTGGTTTCGACCCGGCCCATTCGGCCACCGTCTTCCTGACCACAGTCACGGACGTAGTCGGCTTTGTCGCTTTCTTGGGCTTGGCGCAGTGGATTATGATGTAGCCTTCGGCACGTCTGTTTTTCCATCTTTTTTCACCGCCAGACAGAAAAATATTTAATAAATATCTTTATATAACAAGAAGATAAAAATATTTGACATAAAAATGATTCTCATATATTATCCATAATGCAATTATTGGCTATATGAGGAATCAGCTATGAACCCCTTTAAATTTCTTAAAAAGAACAAGCCTGATCAAGACACCGCTGAAGCGAATGAAAACACCCCTATGTCGGAAGTGCTGGGTGAAACAGAAGAAGCCCTGATACTGGCAGCACTGCGCAAAAAGACAGAAGAGCAGGAACGGCAAAAAGCGTTACAGGAACAGGCAAACAATGTCTCTATGCAAGGATTCGACACGGCAATCAAAAAAGCTGAAAAATATATCAAGGGAGACAGCTATGCTCTTGCAAATGAGCAGCTCGGCATTGCCAGGAAGATAGCCGCAGGATTACCTGCCGAAAGAAAGGCAGACATAGATAACGGATATATGAGAGTCTTCAATGCCGCCATTGACGCCGCCGCAAAAGATGCAAGGGGCGACTATACAAGCCTTGAGCAAGCACAACTGGACATTGCCTATGCGCTTGCCAGCAAGCTTCCCGCTGAAAGAAAACAGGACATAGAAAGCGGATACATGAAAGCCTTCGATGCAGCCATTGACGCCGCCGCAAAAGACGCAAGGGGAGACTACACGGGCCTTGCCGGCGCTCAACTTGATATTGCCTATGCGCTTGCCGGCAGGCTACCCGCTGAAAGAAAACAGGGCATCGAAAACGGATTTATGAAAGTCTTCGATGCCACCGTTGATGCTGCCGTAAAAGATGCAAAAGGCGACTATATGGGCCTCGCCGGATCTCAACTGGATATNNCCACTCGCCGGATCTCAACTGGATATAGCTTATGAGCTTACCAACAAGCTGCCTGCAGAAAGAAAACTAAAAATCAAGGAAGGCTTGACAAAAGTATTCAATGCGGCCGTTAAAGCCGCTGAGAAAGATGCCAAGCAGTGCTACACAAACCTTGCGCAGGGTCAGCTGGACATTGCCAACAGGCTCAAAACCAAGATCGCATCTCTTTAAAATCTATTGAACCTATCCCGCCTCGGCGACCTTCTCTGCGCGCTTGCGCACGTTCGGGTCGAGGATAGCCTTACGGAGACGCAGGGATTTAGGCGTCACTTCAACCAGCTCGTCATCGTTGATGTAAGTGATGGCCTGCTCCAGCGTCAGGATACGCGGCGGGGTCAGGCGTGTTGACTCATCCGTGCCGGACGCGCGGACGTTCGTCAGCTTCTTGCCTCTCAGGATATTCACCGGCAAGTCATTCTCGCGGTTATGCTCGCCGACAATCATACCTTCATAAACACGCGTGCCCGGCA
>PLXM01000028.1 GCA_003153235.1 Rhodospirillales bacterium | reverse complement strand
GTGATTGTTATCCGGTTATTGCATTGATATATAATGGTTTTTCTGGCTGGCTAAATATAATGTTTTTGTTATAGCATGGTGTTTCGGCTTATCTGTGCTATTCCAGCAGATGGTTCTTCCTATGCGGGGTTTGCAACTACTTTCTTATGAAAGACTTTAGCATTAAAAATTTACAGGAATTTTGCGGGCGCCATAGATATAGCACGGCATTTATTTTAGGTGGGATGCTGATGACGGCCGTTCCGCCCTTGGGGTTTTTTCCCGTTCCTTTTTTTATTATTCCGCTGCAGATGTGGCTGACAGCAGGCGCGGAAAGCAACAAGAAGGCATTACTGACCGGATTGGCTTTTGGTGTCGGCTATTTCTTTGTTGGCATCCATTGGATGGGCATTGCTTTTGAAAAGATGTACGGCGATATGCCCTGGCTTCTGCCGATCGCTGTTTTGGTCATCCCTCTTTGTTGCGGACTCTTTTTTGCTGTGGCCTCGCTGGCCGCATTTCCTTTTAGAAAGCATTCTGTTGTTTACGCAGTGGCTTACAGTGCATTTTTCTTCTGGGGAGAATTTTTTCTCGGCCATAAGCCCTTTAGCTTTCCATGGAACCTGCTCGGTGCATCCTGGTATCATGCCCTGTATGTGCTGCAGTCCATTTCGGTATTCGGCATTTACGGACTGACTTTTATGACGGTGCTGTGGGCAACGGTTCCGTTCCTTGCGCTGCGACCGGGCAGAAGTGCTCAGGAGAATATAGCTATTTCTGCTATTGTGGCCTCGTTTTTGATCGTGCTTGTTTGGGGCATGATACGTGTTGTGCAGGCGTCTCCGGACTTGCGGCATGATGTGGCCGTTCAGATCCTGCAGCCGAATGTGTCGCTGGATGAGAAGAACGAGGAGAACCGTCTTCATAACGATGCGGCTTTTGACAGACATCTTGAGCTCATGCGTAAATTTCCGCCGCTGCAGGCTTCCACGACACTTTTTATCTGGCCGGAAGGCGTTTTTAATGAAGTCCCGAGCTTGCTGATCGATAAACATGTTTCTGAAATAGCCGGCCTTCTGCCTGAAGGCGGGTATGCGGCGGTGGGCGTCCACAGGATCCTGCCCTACAAAGGACGCAATGAAATTTATAACAGCTTGTTTGTTATTAATAAGGCTGGGCAAGTTTTAGAAACGTATGACAAGGCTCAACTGGTCCAATGGGCGGAATATTTGCCATTAGACGATCTCATACAAAAGACACCGTTAAAAAAATACTTTGACGGCATAGCGCGCCTGACAGCCGGACCGGGACCGGAGACAATCCGTGCAGGAAATCTCCCGGCATTCAGTCCCGCTATCTGTTATGAGGCTGCGTTTTCGGGCGCTTTATATCCGAAGGACGATCGTCCTGATTTTCTCCTGTTTGTTTCTAACGATGCGTGGACGGATGGCACGCTCCATCCGCTTCAGGATTTTTCTGTTTCACGCCTGCGGGCGATCGAGGAAGGCTTGCCCGTATTACGTTCCGCCAATACGGGACTCTCGGCGGTGCTTGATCCCTACGGACACGAGATTTTCCGTCTTGCAATAAACACAACGGGCGTTATCAGGAGCTGGCTGCCTAAATCTCTTCCGCCGACGCCGTTCTCGCTCTATGGGGACAAGCCATCGTTGGTCATTATAGGCCTGCTTACGCTTATCCTGCTGCTGGCGGGGATTAAAAAAGACAGAGAAGATGCAGCTGTATAACTGTCGGATCGTCTTTAAGAAGGCAATGTATCTAGTTTGTAAGATAGGTGCGGATGCCCGATTTTCGGCCATAATTTTCTTTTTAATTCAAGAACGGGCTTTTCGACGAGATGCCAGGAGAATATTGCAAGAACAAGTGTGACTGACATTGCAGCGCAAGCAAGGGGCAACCATTCTCTTAATATAGGGAATGAAATATAAAGCCCTCTCTCGATCGGGAAACCATAGAGGTATACCCCGTATGAATAGTCGCCATGGCGGATAATGGGAAGTTTTTTGAGGTTCATAAAGCCTGCACACAACGAGAGATAGCAGGCAGCCCATACACCCAGTATTATTGTCTGGTCCCATTTGAGAAATGTCAGTGAAATAACCGCCAGAAATATGCCCTTCTTGCTGATGAATATTTTTTCCGAGAACAAATACACGCACGCCCCTGTCATGAAAGAATAGATCTGCAAAAAGCCGGCCACGTTTATTCCAAGTGTCAGCTGGCTGATCATCTGGTGGGGATTTACGATCTGGATTGCCACAACAATGAGGCTGATCAAAATAAATAATCCTAAAAACCTCCTTCTGGAAGAAACAAGGTGCAACAGGGCCAACACGCCAATAATGGCATAAGCAAGCAGCTCAAGCGGCATGGTCCAGAGATTGCCGTTAACAATACTGTTGAAGGAATCGTATATGGCCCCGTCTGTAAAAACGCCGGGCAGGTAAAATTGCACATCACCGACAATATTAAGAAAGTACTTAAAAAATTGCGGATGTGTGTAGTATTGATTCAGCGGCAGTGTTGTATAAAATGCACCCAGCAGAAGAGCGGAAAGAACAACCTCTACGAAAAGCGCCGGCGCAACCCGAAAAAATCTGAAGACCATAAATACTTTCAGCGATTTGACGCGAAGGGCGCTTCCCGTCACCAGAAACCCTCCCATAAAAAAGAACATGAGAAGAAAGCTGCGCGCAAGAGGCTTCAGCCAGAGTTCATGGGAGTCATAGAAATCAAAATTGTCCGGAAAGGGGGCGGAGGAGATGGGATGGTATGTCTGGCAGATATGAATGGCATGATAGATCAGAATGGCGGAGGCGAGAATAAGGCGCAGGGCATCAAATCCCGGAGCGGTGCCTTTGTAGTGGGCAAAAAGTTCTTTTACGGAGCCTGTTTTCATTTCCAGCCGGCATTTAAGGTCAGGAGGCTGATGTTAGAGAGTCTTTCATTTGTGAGCCACCTGTTTTCCAAGCCGGCTTTGTCTGAGGCATGACTGACATTAAGAAAACTATTTTATTTTTGGAGGGGAAATGAAGGAGATATGTCTATCCGCTTGAGCGATAATAGTAATAATACCACGCGAAATAATATATTACGAAAATAAAATATTGTGTCTTTTGAGCATAATTTAGATACAGAATATAATCCCATAACGCTTTGTTTTTAAAAGTATTTATATAAAATTAATAGGACTTCTATACAATATAAATGTTGGATATCCTTTTACTTGTAAAAGGTTATGGGGGTTTTTCGTCTATGCAATCAGAAACCCGTGAGCAGGGAACGGAAGTCGAGCGCCCGAAAGCGGAGAGCGGCGCAGGTTTTTCTTTGTTCGGTTTCAGACGATCAAAAAAGTCACAGTCGGGCAGCGTGTTTACCGTCCTGCTGGCGGGGATTGCGATCGCCGGCGCGCTGAGCGTCGTCCTCTACCAGACCATTTCAGGCCCGATGGCGAGCATGGTGCGCGTGTCGAACAAGACGTCGGCCAAAACGCAGATGACGTCGGTGGGCAGCATCATCATCATGGATGCGATCAATCAGACCAGCGGCGGCGACTGCGATGCTGATGGTTTCGTCGAGCCGCGGCAGTGGCGCGCGGGCTCGGCCCACCCGGCGAATGCAGGGCTTGTTCCCAACAACATCGGTGCTCCTTTGACCGACCCGTGGGGCACGGACTACGGTTATTGCGTGTGGGATGTGGGTACTGTACAGACCAAATGCGGCGGCGCCACCCCGAATATGTTGCTGGGAACACAGACGCCGACAACGAGCCCTTCCAAGGCGGCAACGGTCATCGCCGTTATCTCCGCAGGTCCCAACCGCAATTTTGAAACAACTTGTAACAACTACGTCGACGACAACACTGATGAGATTACCACAGGCGGCGATGACATTGTTCAGCGCTACACCTACGCGGAAGCGGCCACAGCTACATCTTCCCTCTGGACGCTGAAGCCCGCTGCCGCCACAACGGCTGTTATCGGCAAGAACCTTGAAATCGGGGGCTCTGGGAATATCCTTGCGCCCATCGCGAGCCTGCCATCATCTCTATCGAGCAACACCGGCGGCTGGGGAGGGCCTGTTTCAGGAGGTATCGTCGATGCTGCCGCCGTCGTCACAAAAGGTGCCATTATTGCCGGCGGTGCAGTTCAACTTGCAGAGAACGTTGTATCGTCAACGACAACAACTCCCGTTACCAGCTGCGTTGCGGGAGACATAGGCTCTCTGCGTTATAACGCCACCTATGCCACTGTCCAGGTTTGTAATGGCACCGGAGCGGGTGGTCCGGACCATGATGGATGGGTATCCTTTTCAACGGGTGCTTCCGCACTATCGGCTCTGACGGCGGCGATCGCGACGAACGGCATCGAGAACACGTCCTTCGCGCAGGTCTGGGACTGGAACGCGCTGGCGACCAACACGTCAGCCATGGCATTAACGGCAACTAACGCTGCTGCTGTTGCTGATACGGTCCTCACGGTCGGTAATAGCACGACGGGCGCGGGTTATGGCGTTGCGTCAACCATGACCGGCAATGCGGCTGCATCAATGTATGCTATTTATGGTTCCAACACCGGCACGACCAACACCGGCGCGGGCGTTGTCGGTATGAATACCGGCACGGGCGTCAACTACGGTGTCTTGGGTTTGAACAGCAGCACCGGTGCTGGCGCGGCGGCAGTTTATGGAGCTGAGTCTGGCGCGAGCAACGCCGGCTATGGTGTCTACGGCGCGAACACCGGCGCGACCAATACCGGCTACGGCGGTTATTTCAGCAACACCAACGGCGGCGCGGCCATCGGCATCAACGGCTTCGAAACAATGTTTGGCAGGGCGCAGCCGGCTGTTTCTGCGGCGGGCACAGGTAGGATTTATTTTGACTCGACGGCGAATGTTTTCGAGATGTCGCAAAACGGCAGCCCTTATTCTTCTCTCACCGGCTGCACCACACTTGATTGTTTAGCCGATGCCATCGCCGACCGCACCACCGGTCACAACCTGCTGATGGGCAATCTCGATGCCAGCTACGCCATTGTTCCGGCGAGCGGTCAGAACAATATCGGCATCGGTGAACTTGCTCTCACAGGCACGACCACCGGCGGCGCCAACACCGCTGTTGGTTATGGCGCCCTGACCACGAATACGACATCCAACGACAACACAGCGTTGGGTGACTGGGCGCTGCACAACAATACGGCTGCCGGCAACACGGGACTTGGCCGTGCGGCGCTGCAAGCTAATACGTCAGGTGCCACCAATACGGCCGTCGGTGACTGGACACTGGCCGCCAACACGACAGGCCCTGAGAACACGGCAGTGGGCGGCGGTGCCGCGCAAAACGTGACGACGGGCGGGGAGAACACCGCAGTTGGCGCTTGGGCATTGCTTACCAACCAGACGGGATCGATGAATACGGCGTTCGGTGACCATGCCTTGACCACCAGCACTGTCAGTGATTTAACGGCGTTCGGTGCTTACGCGCTCAATGCCGACACGACAGGTACTGGCAACGAAGCTTTTGGCCGTGCCGCCCTGCAAAACAACACAGTGGGAAGCCTCAATACGGCAGTCGGACATTTTGCAATGTCCAGCAATGTTGGCGCGACGGAAAACACCGCTATCGGTTATGAGGCCATGCTCAACGCCAACAGCACGACAACAGCGTTTA
>PLXM01000130.1 GCA_003153235.1 Rhodospirillales bacterium | reverse complement strand
TCTAACCATCTCTCCGCCGAGCCAACACAGCGGTTTGCAGCCCTGGCATGTTTTACATGCAAAGCATGTGGCACGGGTTATAAGGCACAGGTTATTGACTCATTGTGAATAGAACTAAAGGCACTACCACCCGTCAATCATTCCGCAGCCTCTACGGCGCGAGATTGACGGGGCGGTAGGGCTTTCCCGCCGCGGTTTTAAGCTTATTTTTATCGAAAAACTTTTGAGATGGACACTCAGAAAAACAAGGGCCGCTCTGCAACCCTGGCTATTCTACTTCCCTGATCATAAGCTTGAGCGCCTGAGAGAATTCCAGATCCGAAGCGGCAGAGGCCGAACGGCTGATTTCAATATTTATATTGGGATCTGCTTCAACCCCCATAACGCACTTCTGGCTGTTCACGCATTGGAAATCCGTGGAAAACGTAAGGAGTTTCTTGCTCTTGGCCTTCTCAAGGAGGGCGCTGTATTCCGTCTGCAGCCCATGGGTGATATAGACAAGCCTGCTATCTGTTGATCCCATCTCTGATACAGGCACCATTTTTGCAGTCACTTTCCGGTTAGCAAACATATTCCCGTTACCAATAATCTGTTTCAACTTGTTTGCTTCACTAGTAGAAACTTCATTACCCGGGTCATAAACAATCTCAATCGCAATATCCCCCTTAGGCATGCCATATACGAAGCCAAAAGTGCGTACGGCAACCTGAACATCCTTGTCTGTAACATACGTCATTGACTGCGCAGCGGCGGCATGAGGCAGCATATACATGCCCATGGTAACCAGAGCGATAACGGTCTTTTTCCCAATTCCTAAAGAAGGAACCCCCTGACCAGCACAGTTTGTACAAAACAGGGATAAGAATTTTTTTAACAAATCTTCCTCCCCGTTTTAAAAAGAACGATCAAGAGACAGAAACACACGACGTTCCGTCTCCAGAGCGGTAGATGTTACAGCCTGCGAAGCCTGAAGCTCCTGACCTGAAATAGCTATAGTCGTCTGATCATTGATTTTATATCCGACCCGCCCACTCAAGCTTATGTGCGCGGGCATAGTCGCGAGTGGAGAGGTTACAAGAGGATTGGCACTAGGCTCCGGTTGCTTGAAACGTGTATTAAAGTAGACAAAAGCATCTGATTCCCAGGGACCATCCTGATAACCCAAGTGAAAGCTTGTCAGGCTAACAGGAGTTTGATCTTTTGTATCTGTAGTTGGGTCAGTGTAATGATCATAAATTTTTTCAATTGTGTCGTTAACATCCCAGCTCCAGTTATCATCATATTTCCCTTGAAGATCCAACTCTGTCCCAACAGAGCTTGATGAGCCTATGTTACCTCCTTGAGTGACAAAATCAGGGTTGGCGCTAGTACACCCCGGGAACCCAGATGCTATTGGACAGGATATCAGGGAACCTGTGCCACCGAGGGCATCCGTCGTTCTTTCTGTGAAGACATCCGCCTTAAACGCACCTTCTATATCCTCAACCTTATGGTCCCACCCAAGCTCATAGTCCGTCACATATGTCGGATTATCTTCAGGGTTTCCGATATTAAGAAGAGGAAAAAAACCACCAACTTTATAACCCGGTGCCAGGGATATGCCAAAGTCAAAAAGGCTGGCCATTCTTAATCCACGGCCAGTATTGAAACGGAATGAATCATCCGGTGTTGCCTTCCAGACAAGCCCGCTGTTATAGCTTGGCTTTGTGATATTTCTATCAAAGTCTCCATCAGTTAAGGGAGAACTTGGATCTATCGGACCTGAATGTGCCAGCTGCAATCTGTCTACACGTGCAGAATTTGTCCATTCCCAGTCGGGGTTGATTGACCAGCTCCACATGCCGCTAAGCGCATAAATATTTTCTTGAATGGACGATCCCACAGGCCCGATCAGTGACCCATCCAGAGCGTTGTGGCGGTATTCGCCCTGAATTCGGAATGTATTTGAAATGCCAACTTTAAATGTATCGGCCAGTTGCATAACGGATACGTTATTACTGATGGCTCCCGATGAGTCTGGACTGTAGAGATCCGATGTAAAGTCTGTATCAAGCCAGTTCTTGTATGCAGTTGCTTTAATAAGACCCGCTGCCGTATCTGCTTCATAATCTGTTTTAATTGAGTTGGTACTATAACGAGCGTTAGTAAGGAAGTCGAAAGCCGTCATATCAGATTGTTGCACACCTGAAGTGGATGCCTCGACCCGCAACTGTGACTTCGGGGTAATCTGCACAATACTATCAACATTCAGCGCATGCTTTTGAGGAGATGTAAAAACGCTTGGTGGCTCGGCAGGGTTTACGCTCCTGCCAAACTCATCTGCCTTAGATGCACCCGCAGAGACGCGAACTCCAAAATCTTCATTCACCTTAAATGTGTCGACAAAACTCCCCTCGCGGTAAGCGCCTGTTCCGCCTGTAACGCTGGCATTTGACGTTTTATCGTACAAGGGATTCATGGTCACAATGTTGATGACACCGTCAGCGGCATTAAACCCAAAAAGGGCAGTGTTAGGACCTTTAACAACTTCAATCTGGCGGATCTCTGAAAGCTGTACCGGTATTGCTGCCCAGTTCGTATAGCCATAGTCATCAAGGTAAACCTGGCGACCATTGACCAGAACAAGCAGGTTTGATGAGTACGGCTGGTTATAACCTCTAATGCCAACATCATAGTCCTGACGGGTGGACTGAAGCACATTGACCCCCGGTACAGATCGTAAAACTTCGGCAATATCTCTGGCACCGGATCGGCGGATGTCATCAGCCGTGATGATATTCATGTCAACAGGCGCTTCGGAAACTCTTTGCGGCTTACCAGTGGCGCTGGTTGTAACTGGCTCGCCAAACAATGTTTGAAGGCTTGCATAGTCAATACTTTGAGCTTGCGCCTGGGTCAGACCGAACATAAAGATCGCAGGAAAAACAGCTAGGGAGATAACATCTTTGAGTAGCAATTTTTTCATGTAGCGCCCCGTTGAACTTGAAACATGTTCCGCTATCATTGAGCACTAAATTTACCGTCAAATCAATATGCTAAATTGTATACCGGTTTTTCAGCTGGGCTAAACTCTAATGACGCCGACTTCAGTGCCGCGCCAGTTCTTCTGTACGGGCAGGGTAATGGGACGGATGACATCAAGCACTTCGGAATCCGTCAGGTTGAATTTCTCTAATAAAGAATAAAGTGCCGCCTGCGCCGCCCTTGACGCACCGTCTTCCGCTTTTATCACAATAACCCTGTCTTTTTCCGGAACAACACAGGCGTAGACACCTTCGGCGCCCACTTTACAGAGAATTTTTCCCTTTGCGGCGCCAATCAGAACTGTGTCCAACCGTCCTGTCCCACCAACAAGTCCAGGATATTCTGTCATTGCCTTGTATAAACGGCGGCAGGCGTCAGCTCTAACTGAGGAGAGCCCATCCTGAGACATGAAAACAGAAAATCCACGCGCAATGTTTTCTAAAGGCATGCAGGGATTAGGCGCAGAGCATCCGTCAATGCCGCAAGTTGATGGTGAAATACTGACACCGCACATTTCTCCAACCGTATCCAATATTCTCTTCTGCACAGGGTGCATTGCGTTTGTGTAGCCCTTGGGAGATTCTTTCATAAAAAGCGCCAGAGTAACCATTCCCGTATGTTTGCCAGAGCAGTTATTGCACAACACAGTAGCCATTGATGAAGGAGATGCATAAGGCGCCTGCGCACCGCATTCGAGTACCGCCTCATCCAAGCCCAAGCGCTTAAGCCATTCAGCAACTGCTGTGGTGTGCTTTTCTTCCCCGCTGTGCGAAGCGCAGGCCAATGCCAGCTCCGCTTCCGAAAGATGGAACGCATCTGCAGCGCCCGACTCAACAAGAGCAAT
The DNA here is from genome assembly GCA_003153235.1 of Rhodospirillales bacterium. Taxonomy (GTDB): domain Bacteria; phylum Pseudomonadota; class Alphaproteobacteria; order Micavibrionales; family UBA2020; genus PALSA-926. The sequence goes on along the minus strand of PLXM01000130.1, from coordinate 25,116 downwards.
AGACTGCAAAGGTTTGATGCAGGAGCGCGGGAATGTCGGGCGTTTCTGATCGCCAAAAGATTCTACCACTTCTCCCCTGCCATTCATGATCACAGCATGAACATCATGGCGGCTCTCGACAGAGGGCCCGCGAGTAACTTCAACAGATAATGGCGGGTGTGTTGCCAAAAATATCAGCCCACCTTGCTGTTTTTAAGAGAGCGCTCAAAAAGAGCAAACAACACATCCCAGTGCTTCTTAAGCGCTACCTCGTTATAAGCTGGAAGATCCATCATCGTGAAACCATGAGCCGCACCGTTATATAATTCCGTCTTATAATGGAGGCCTGACTGCTGCAGCGCGTCATAGAGACGTTCGATCTGCTCCGGCGGCATGGATTGATCATGGTCAGCATGAGCGATATAAACCTCGGCTTTTATATTATTGAGAAGCCGGTGTGGACTGTCCGGCGCTTCTGTTGCCAGATTACCCGCATGAAAGCTTGCAGCCGCCGCGACGTGATCTGGGTAACGCGCAGCAACCCTGATCGCCATTGCTCCGCCCATGCAATATCCCGTAACGCCGATCTTGCCGGACTGCACTTCTTTCTGATGCTTCAGATAGTCAAGCAACACACCCGCATCGCGCATACAGAACTCCGGCCTGAAGCTTTGAAACAAAGGCATAATATGATCTTTGACCACCGTCTTCATATCTTCAGTGCTCAGAGGGAATTTCAAATTAGTAACCGGAGCCGGGCAGATCCGATAAAACAGGTTCGGCAGCAACACATAATAGCCCTGCGCAGCAAGGGTCTTCGCCATTTGATAAAGATAATCGCGCGGCCCGAAGGCATCCATGAGAAACAAAACGGCAGGGTGCGGCGCTTTATCGTCTGGATAGGCTATGAAGGTGTCACAATTACCATCATCCGTTTTTATGTTCACAGTCTGCGTTTTTACACCGACATTTTCAACCTTATAGGATAGTTCCGTCTGCATGGCTTTGAGGAGGACCGGATCATCCGGCTCCATGTCAGGAGAAAAACGCTTCACAACCCTGCCATCCCGGCTCACCAGAAACTTCTCGAAGTTCCACAGCACTTCGGGTGGAAGGTTCGGGTTTATCCCGTGGCTTTTCAGTTTCTCGCTGAAAGCTGCCGCAGCGCCTTCGGTTTTAGGCTGCGCTTCGATCAACGCGTGGTACAGCGGATGCTTTTTTACGCCAACAACCGTGATCTTTTCAAACATCGGGAAGTCAACGCCGAAAGTGGCTATGCAGAAATTCTGGATATCAGCATTTGTTCCGGGCTCCTGTCCGGCAAAGTCATTAGCGGGGAAACCGGCTACCACCAACCCTTGTTCCCGGTATTGCGCGTAAAGTTTCTCAAGCCCCTCATACTGCTTGGTCAGGCCGCATTTCGAGGCCACATTGACCACCAGCACAACCTTGCCTTTGAATTCGCCCAGCGAGGACTCTTTTCCGGTGATGCGCCGGACCGGGATATCATAAATTGATCCGCTCATGCATTACTGTCCGTATTTGACGCTGCAGCCATAAGACTGGGTTTCAGATACCGACACAGGCTTTCCTGCTTTCAGCTCCTGGAGTGCAGCCTGAACATAGTTCGTTGCCTTGGGGATATCCGCAGGATCAGCGGATGAAATACTATCAATAGCGCCGGCATAAGCAAGAACGCCGTTCTTGTCGATCACAAACATATGCGGCGTAGTCTTTGCGCCATAAAGATGGCCGACAGCGCCAGATGAATCAATCAGCAGGTCAGTGGGTGATGCACTGCGGCTTTTGATCCAGGCGTTAGCTGCAGCTGCGTCCATATAACCAGGATTTTTAGGACCGGAAGAGTCGACCGAAAGCCAGACGACACCCGTGCCGGTAGCCGCCTTCTGCAGTTTCTGCATATTGCCGCTGTCATAGTGCTTTTTCACGATGGGGCATTCGCTGCTTGTCCACTCCAGCACAACTATTTTACCCTTGTAGTCAGAAAGGCTGACGGTTTTACCGCTGTCATCCGTTGCCGTGAATGCAGGAGCTGGCTGGCCGACAACGGCTGACGCTGAGGCCGGCAGCGCCCATGCACAGAATAATAAAGCCGTGCCAAGAACAAGCGATTTTTTCATTTTAGACTCCTTCATGTTAAATAAACTACGCTGCACGCAAAACAGGCTGCAGAACCCCCTCAATACGTGACAGTACATCCGCACTTAATTTATGGCCCGATGCCAAAGCATTCTCCTTTACTTGTTCGGGACGGCTCGCGCCAATAATAGCCGATGCCACATTGGGCTCGTGCAACACCCACGCCAGCGCCAATTGCGACAATGTCAGGCCAGCATCTTTTGCAACCGGCAAAAGGCCCTGAACGGCGCGCAACACCGGATCGGACATCATATTACCCTTCATAAAGTAATTCATCTCGCTGTTGGCGGCACGTGAATCTGCAGGTGGAGCTGAACCGGGTTTGTACTTCCCAGTCAGCACGCCCTGCGCCAATGGCGACCACACGATTTGCGAAATGCCATGTTTTGCGCAATAAGGGATTACTTTTTCTTCCGGTGAACGCCACAGCATGGAATATTGCGGCTGGCTGGAAATAAATTTCATGACATTGGGAATCTCTGCCGCCTCCTGAATTTTATCGACAGGCCATTCACTAAAGCCGATATAACGCACCTTGCCGGATTTGACGGCCTCGGTCAGCGCTTCCATCGTTTCTTCAAGCGGGGTCTGTTCGTCATATCTGTGGCACTGATAGAGGTCGACATAACTTGTCTTCAGCCGTACGAGAGAATTATCGAGCTGTTTTCTGATCTGGGCGCGCGACAACCCCTTATCGGTTTCCGTCATTGGAAAGAAGGCCTTAGTGGCAAGAATGTAGGATGATCTCGGCACGCCCTCAAGTGCTTCGCCGAGTAATGTCTCTGCCGCGCCTCGTCCATAAATGTTCGCTGTATCGATAAAATTGATGCCGGCATCAAACGCAGCACGCACGCAATCTATCGCGCGGGTTTTCTCAACACCACCGCCATACGTCAGCCATGAACCTAGCGCAATTTCCGATACATTCAGGTCGCTATTGCCTAGCTTCCGATACTGCATATGATTCTCCCTTGGTCGTCCAGTTTTGTGTCGAACTTGATCCTATAAAATAGCGCCCTATTGCGAAAGGGGAGTTTTGAAATGGGATTAGGTTATGGATACAGATATCAATTCATCTTGAAATAAGATTACTTTAATCGTGCCTCAGGAAAGTAAGTACCCGTCAATTGTCTCTCCCACCATGCACCTGTGCTCTTCTTTTCTTCCGGTGTTGTATAGCGATAGTCGTAAAGCAGGGCCCGCACATAAACCGGCGGCTTATCGGGAAATGGGTTGTATGCAAGTAATCCGACAATATCTGGAGAGTTTCTCAGAAGCCCCTCCAGAAAGCGAGCCATCCACGGATTCTCTGTTCGTGTCTCCAGCGCGGCAAACCACATCTGCCAGTCCAATCGCGGCTGATGCGGAATATTCCATGACGGCGCGCGATGAATCTCTCCTGGCTTGTATTTGAAGCCATATTCTCTCCAGTGAACATCGTCACTGGAACCTTCGATGATGATTTCCGGTCTCTTGGTCGTCATAACGGCAAAAAGCCCATATGTATTGACGATATGCAGCGGCTCGGCTTTTTCAACGACCCATTCGCCCCCTGCGGGGAGATGTCCATTATTAAAGACCATATAGAGCTGGATGCTGCTGATAGATAAAATCAGCGCAGCGCATATGCCTGCGAAAAACGAGGATATTTTCCGTGATTGCGTGGGCTTGATATGCTGCTGTAACCCCGATTTCAGTCGCCGAGGTAAAACAGAATACACCGCTGCATCGTCAAACAACGGCAGGCACAACAGCATAGTTAGCAGGTTAAAAAAGTTATAATTACCTGTCAGGAAAATTATCGTTTCCAGCAACAGAAAACCAAAGGCAGCGATAAAACGCAGGCGTCGCGGAAAGAAAATCAGGGGCGGCAAGCCAAGTTCTATCACAAAAGTCATCGCAGTAGCAAAAATCAGACCTTCCGCAGGAATATGATGCACATACCATCCCAGCGGTGTCGGCAACGGCTGCGTTTGAAAATGGTATGACAGGGCAGAAAGATTGGCCCATGTTGGATCACCGCTCAAAAGTTTTACAGAGCCGGACAACGACATGAAACGAAAAATCAGCCAGCGCAGCAGCCAAATGCTTGTCTTTGTAGACAGGCTTAAAAGCAACGCCAGAAATCCCGCCTCGAGCAAAAGCGTGTCCCACTGAAAGCTCATGAAAACCTGACCGGCATGGAGCAGGGAAAGATAAAAGATATAAAGCAGGAGTAAGCTCATACGCGGCAGGATGTTGAACGTCAGCAGCAGGGATAATGCCACACCTCCCCAGCAAACGCATTGAATGGCGGCATCGCTGGAACTCCACCAGAAGACCATCGGCACAAACCAATAGCGCTCTGCGCCAGTGTATTCCTGAATGGCCTTAATGAAATCCGGCAGGGGTAAAATCCCATGGCTGCCAATCAATCCCATAGCCTGTACGCCAAAAGAAGCAAAGGCCGAAAGATAAATCAGCCCCGTCAGGCGCAAAAACAGCCATGAGATAAGTTTAAATTGTGGGGGCGAATAATCACGTCCCCATAAAAACAAACTAAAGCGGTGGAAAAGCGGGCGGCGGGCGGCGATAAAGGCGTAAGCGAACTCAGTGAAAGCGGCAAAGCCCGGCAGGTGATGATAAAGCCAAAGCCAGAAACCGTTGCCATCGGCATGACTAAGTGTGAGGAAGCTGGCTTCGGCGGCACTGGAAATTTTTCCATCCGGCGCAACGTATTGGATGGCACGGCGAAACTCCGCAAGAGGAATGGCAGGATATTGCGCAGCCTTCTCCTGATACGGCGCATAATCAACACGGTCTCCCGTCAGTTTCTGCCAGTGCCGTGCCCAGTAAACGCAAAAGCCACAGTCGCCGTCATAAATCAGAAGCGGCCTGGATTGCTTTGTATTCTCTTTTGTCATGAAAAGGGATTATATCAGAAGAAATAAAGAATAATTCACTTAAGGGTGCCCCAAGCATTCAACCTTAAGGCTTAGGAAAGAACTTCTCTGTGCCTGGAGTTGGCTTCCAGTTTGGGTTCGGCGGATGTGCGGTTTTAAGTGCGCCCTGATGGGGTTTCCATTTTCCTTCTGGCTGCGATAAGCGCTCCAGAATGACTGCCAGAGTATCCTTGTGCCAGATGCTGCCGAGATGGCTTGCGTTCACTTCGATATTTTCCGATAACGGCGTATTCGGGTTAAGGCAGACCACCCAGTTGGAGACACGGTCGGACTTCGAAAAAATAGACGTTGTCGGCACAGGCGGCGGCGTCAGCATACGTTCTGCCATACCCTCTCTATCGACAGAATACTTCTTATCACTTAATTTATCTATCGTTGAGAGAACAGTAGGCGGTATCGCTCCCTTGTTCATTCCAACGCCGAATGGCGTATTGATAGTAACAACCGCGCGCACCATGTCAGGAAACTCCTGTGCTAGCGCGCGCGCGTAAAAACCACCGAGACTGTGCCCTACAATGGTCACTTTCTGGTTACCATTCTCCTTGTAAATTTTTTCAAGACGCGTAGCCAGATGCTTCGCAGTCTTTTCCGTCATCCCCATATTGAAACCGCCTTTCCAGGCGTAGGCCTTATACCCCTTGCTCGACAAGAGATCGCGAAGGGGCCAACTCAATAAATCATTCGCCGTAAAGGCGGGGATGATGAGCACCGGATGGCCATCGCCCTGCGGTGCTTCTTTCTTAAGGTCAGATCTTGCCTGAGTATACTGATAGAACTCTTTTGCCGTGTTGGATGCGCCCTGAGTAAAACTTTTCTGACGATACTTGGCATATTCAGCTGCGTTTCTGAATACTAGCGACAAATGATCGTATTGGTCTCTCAGGTTAATCATGCCTTGCAGGCCTTCCAGTAGAAAAGACTCTTATGATTCGAACAAGTGAAGGGAGAACCATACAATAAAGTTCTAAAATGTGCCATAATTAAATTATAAAAGTTTCAAAATCTCTTATTTCCTTGAAATTATAGAAATTATTGAAAATTAAAATGGGCACATATATTACCTTACTCAAGCAACCTTTCGTTGCTTGAGGGCCCGATTCAGAGTTTTTACCATCTCATCCACCGTCTCGGCGCCGCGGATTTCCTCATTGTCTATGGTGATAAAGGGAACAGCCTGTATACCCCGTGCTTTGCCCTGCTCTTCCAGCTTTTTAACTTCGTTTGATCCCTCATTTGAGGACAGAAAGGCGCTGACTTGCCCTATGTCCATGCCTGCTTCACCAGCCAAAGCGGTCAAAACCTCATTGTCACCAATATCCTTACCTTCGGAGAAATAAGCTTTGAAAATCGAATGGGCCAGAGATTTTCCTTCTTTTTCTGCCAGCCAGTTCAGACGATGCGCCTGATGCGTATTGGGGGAGCGTTTGATCAACTCCTGCCGGAATTCAAGTCCATCCTCTTTTCCCAACTCTTTCATCCTTGCATCCATTGCCTTTAACTTTTCCAGACCAAATCTGCTGGCCATATATTCCTGGCGGTCAATGCCCTCTTTGGGCTGGTCAGGATTAAGCTCATAAGGATGCCAGCTGCGCTTGATTTCAATCTTGGGTGCAACAAGCTTGATCGCCTGCTCAAGCCGGGCCTCGCCGATAAAGCACCATGGGCAGACAAAATCAGAAGTGATCTCAATGAGGAGTGTTTCGCTGCTTTTAGTCATGACGTCTCCTACCTCACAGTTACGGTAATTTTTTCCGACATGACTGGAGGGTTATGCAGCATATGGTTGCCATCACCCATGACGATCTGCAGTGTATGCTTGCCGGATTTCAGATCAATGGATGCTTCTGTTTGCCCCTTGCCAAAATGCAGGTGCTGTTCATCTTTCGGGATCGGGAGTTTCTTTTGATCATCTGTCAGTTCAGTGTCAATCAACAGATGAAAGTGTCCGGTATTGGGCTTGTCTGTACCCGCGGGAGCAATTTCCATCCCGCTAATGCCAAATGCAATCTTGAGCGGGCTTGTAACAGTATCCCCATCCTTGATGTTGACAAAGAAAGCCTTTGCCGGAGTTACTGCAACCGGGGCGTCAGCGGCACGCGCCACAAACGGAATGCAAAATAAAATACTCATGGCAGCAACTATAAGATTACGGATCATTTTGATATCTCCCTAAAACGCTGGTTAAAGTACGTGCATATTAGCTTAAAAACTTAAAATCAGTACCGCTAAAATTAGTATGATTAGGTCAAATCGTCTCCCCTTTCGGGTATAATTTTATGGGTGCACAACCTTACAGAAGGGTTATGATGACGGATCAATCCATTTTGCTTTTAGGAGAAAACAAATGACAGCCCTGCGGCCCCTCTTCCTTGCACTTGTGTCTTTAATAGTCCTTATGACGGCTCCAAGCTACGCCAATGCTGCCACAGCGCAGGATCTGAACCGGGATTCGCAACAGGCCTTGCAAAGGCTGTACAGGACCAACCCCCTTGCCGAGAGTCTGTCGCACAGCGCCAAGGCCATACTGATCTTTCCGAACGTTATAAAAGCGGGTCTTGTTTTTGGCGGCAGCTACGGCGAGGGAGAATTACTGGAGAATTCAAAAGTGACGGGCTATTTTAACTCCGTCACCGGCTCTTGGGGTCTGCAGGCAGGGGCACAATCCTACGGATATGTCGTTTTCCTGATGACTGATAAAGCCATCAGCTACCTTGATAAGACACAGGGCTGGGAAATCGGTGTCGGCCCAACCGTTGTCATGGTTGATGAAGGTGTTGCCAAGAACCTTTCAACCTCCACGATGAAGGAAGATGCTTATGCATTTATTTTTGGCCAACAAGGTCTCATGGCCGGCGTCAGTGTCGAGGGATCAAAAATTTCCCGCATACATCGCTAACAACACGTTACTCTTAGAAAGTTACAATCGCCTCCCGAAATCCGGATACTTGGCGGCCTCTGGCAGGTCAAGTATCTTGGCAAAGATAATATCTCCTGCTTCCGTCGTGTAATGACCACTGTTCAGGAACCATTTCAGGCGCGTTTTTTTGTCGCCTGCCGGAGGGATCGGTTCAACCGTCAAGCTATTGCGATAGTTAAAGTCCCACAGCGGGTATGGTTTCTCGCCATAGCGTGCGGCATTCTCCCGGACAATTTCCGCCAGCCGGGATTTCCATTCCCTGTCCATAGCCGTTTGATCTTCAGTCCCCCGCTTGTGCAAGGGTGATATCAGCATGATGACTTTAATTTTATGCTGGCGTGCGAAGTCAAGCATCGCTTCAAGCTGCTTATAGGAAGTATCATCAGGTTTATCCGAGTAGGAAAAGCTGAAATCTTCCTGCGGTCCCTTTAACGCTGCCGCAGGATCACCGAACATCGATGCGGCACCGTTCATAGCAATATCCCGTAAAACATCATTGACGACTTTATGCCCGTTCGGCTCGCAGTATGAGTAGCGATCCAGATGTTTTATATAACGCAGGTGCTTGATGGACGCAACGAATGTATCCAGCGCAACAATAGTGCCGTAACTGTCAAAAAATGACCGTGCCGGCGACAGGGCTTCCGGCGAAAGGCGCTTTGTGTCGAATTGCTTATTCTCAAGCATGTGAGCATTAAAAGACAATAAATCGAGGGTGATGATGGCTTCTTTCAGCGGATGTACGGTCTGAGCGAATTCCAACGTCATGCGCTGCTCGTTAATTGTGGACGCCGGCAAGCCAAAATTATACGGCGTCATGCCAGGAAAGAATTCCGGGCGCGGATCAAGGCCGATATCGGCGCGCGAGGAACCGGTGATAATGGCATCCGGCTTCAGGCGTTTGACGGCCTCTATTTTTTCAAGCCGTAAGTAGGCGGAAGCCGCAGGCTGGGCATCATTGAGCCCTTTGATCATAGGTGGGTTATAAATACCGATAGGATTGACAAAGAAATTAACGCCCGCCACCAGCAGCGTCAGGGAAAAGGTCAGAGAAAAAATCGTTTTCAAATACATGACACGCCTAAAACTGGAAATATATAAATGCCGTGACTTTTGTCAGCAGCAGCAGCGAAACTGTCGCCATAAGTCCTAAGCCGACGGCCCAAGGCATCGAGGATTTCCAACGCAAGGAAAACCCGCGCGCGCGCGGCAGCTCAGCGGCAATATCCAGCGCAAGGCGCTTTTGCATGAGTTCATGTGTAGAAGGCGCGAGGAAGACAAGAGCGAGAGCAATCCATAGAACGATCTCCCGCTCGTTGATCCTTAGCAGCCGTGAGGCCTCACCCTGAACATTAATGCCCAGCCCTGTCAACATTCTCGCAAGAAATCCACCCATATCATCCATGGCAACACCGTGACTTCCTGCCATCCCTTGCAAGACATTCAGCGCCACGTCAAAAGATTCGGAGCGGAAGAAAACCCAACCCGCCATCACCGATATAAATGTCAGCGCCACGGCAAGCGGCTGCGGCATTCGCCAGCGTGAAGCCTTGCGCCAAACATGGTTGATGGCAAGATAGGTTCCATGCAATGCCCCCCAAACGACAAACGTCCAGTTCGCTCCATGCCACAGCCCGCCGAGCAGCATTGTAAACATGAGATTGAAATATTGCCGCTGCGGACCGCACCGGCTGCCGCCGAGCGGGATATAAAGGTACTCGCGCAGCAGCCTTGAAAGCGTGATATGCCAGCGGCGCCAGAACTCGATGATGTCAGCCGACTTATAAGGCGAAAGAAAGTTTACGGGCATGCGCACACCAAACAACGCCGCAAGCCCGACTGCCATGTCAGAGTAGCCGGAAAAATCGAAGTAGATCTGCAGCGTGTAAGACAAAACTCCCAGCCACGCTTCAAAAAACGTAAGTTTTCCTGTTGCCGCAGCAGTAAAGACCGGATCGGCAATTTCGCCCATGACATCAGCGATGGCAACTTTCTTGAACAGACCTATAATGAAGACTGTCAGACCCAAAACAATCAAATCATCCCGTTCGCGCTTCGGCAATTTTTTAATAAATTGCGGGATAATCTCCTTATGGTGGACAATAGGCCCTGCGATCATGTGGGGAAAAAAGATGACAAATAAAGTGTAGAAACGGAAGTTGAGTTCTTTCGCCTCTCCGCGAAATGCATCGACCAGATAGGTAATCTGCTGGAATGTAAAAAAGGAAATCCCCAACGGCAGAAGAATTTTCGGCACGTCGAACGATCCGCCCATCATGTTCAGCGTCTGAAGGAAAAAGCCGGCATACTTATAATAAGCAAGCGCGCCAAGGTTAGCTGTCAGACCCAATGCCAGTAACCGCTTGTCCGGTTTCTTTGAAAGCTGTGACCCGAGCATGAAGTTCAAGGTCAGCGAGATCAGGATAATGAGCACATAGACCGGCTTGAACCAGCCATAAAAGAAAAGTGACGCCGCCGTCACCCACAGCAAAGCCGCCTGCCGTCCGAAACGCGGCTCCAGAAAGGAAAAAACAAGCCAGGTCGCCGGCAGAAACGCGGCGACAAATATCCATGAACTAAAAAGCATTTATTATTAGCTTATTATATACCAATCATCACATCTGATGCCTTGATAACGGCATAAACTGAAGATCCTTTTTTAATCTTTAATTCCTTCACGGCCTCGTTTGTAATGGAAGAGGTAATGATATGTCCGCCAATATCAATTTTTACAATTGCGGAAACCGCACCAAGCGTAATTTGGCGTACCTTTCCCTTCAGCTGATTTCTTGCGCTGAGCTTTATTTTCATCACGTATGATCCTTCATTGTTTAGGCAGCCTAAACTGTATCTGATCTATGGATTTTTTGAAAGACGCCGATATAGCTATCAGAACAACATACTAAAGATATGATGCCGGGCGTTTAAACGGGATAAATACTCTCGAAGACCCGTCAGTCATCCCATAAATCCGGACGTGCATATTGAAGCCCGTCAAATGCCTCTCCGTGGCATGTCGCAATGATGTTCTGAACGACGTCTCGGTTGATGCCGGGTTTTGAAGACCACATTCTCTCATACAGAAATTCCAGCAATGCCCGGGGAGACGGGTCCTCCGACACGCTGTTCAGTTTCCTGCACAGATCCTGTATCTTGCCATTGCCATACTCGAGCATTTTTCCGACACGCTCGGCAATGAGCTTATTGCGCTCCGCTATAACCTCTGCATTATCGAAGCTAAAGAGATCTTCTTTTTTCTGTAACATTTTATGCCCCCTTATTTTTACGAATACTCCCATTGGCAGACACAAGCTTGTCTGTAGTACCCCTCGAACGGTGTCTGACAGTTTGCAAACAGGAATTTTTTTCGGAGTAATCGGCGACGATCCCTACATGCAGTTTGCATGTCCAACGGCGATTGTTATCAAGCGCGGTTTGCAGGTTAGACATGGTTGTGTCCCTCCAAATTTGCTGGCTTCGTAGAATGAGCAATGCCAAATGATATTACTAGAACAGCCATGAATTTGTAAGTATCTTTCTGTGTATTATTATATTTTATAATAATATTTCATTTATGGGGTTGTATGACCTGAAGAAGGTAAAAAGAAAACATGTCTCATAGACTTAAGCTCCTATTCCTTATCTTACACTTTCAGTTTTTAATATTTACAGAATAAATATGTTTCGGTTATTGGTGGCTCAGTCTGTCTCGCATGGACTTGTTAATGACCGTCAGGTTAGTATTAAATCTATGAAAGTTCTCGTCGTCGAAAATAACCTCCAGATGCTGCAACAGTTGTGTGACATCCTCGATAAAGAGGGCTACACCACCCTACGCGCCGAAAACGGGGATGAAGCGCTCAAATCCTATCATAGCAACGCGCCGGATTTTATCTGTCTTGATATCATGATGTCCGACTTGTCGGGATATGACGTCTGCCGCGAAATCCGCAAGACTGATGAGAAAATTCCCATCGTGTTCATTAGCGCCAAATCAGAAACAATCGATAAAGTGGCTGGACTTGAAGTGGGTGGTGACGACTACATCGTCAAACCGTTTGATGTTCAGGAGGTTATAGCGCGCGTTCGTGCCGTAGCGCGGCGCTGCCTTGCCTCCAAGGCCAAGCCCGGAAGCAAGGATGATGGTGTTTTCTATCTTGATAACCTCAAAGTGATGCCGCGCGACTTGCGCGCAGATAAAAATGGGAAACAGATAGAACTAAGCTTGCGTGACATCAAGATCCTGAAACTCTTCCATGATAATAAAGGTAAGGTCGTGGACCGAGATGCCCTACTGGACCACTGCTGGGGAGTGCATATCATGCCCGAAAGCCGCACTGTCGACTGGCATATCTCACAATTGAGAAAGAAAATTGAGACAGACCCTGCAAACCCGCAGCTTATTAAAACACTTCACGGCGTCGGCTATAAGTTTGAAGACGTTCCCGGAGGAAGTCAGGCCGGTTTGTGAAAACAGATCTTCTTAAAATATACGCAAAGTCAAACCTGTCTTCATTCTATACATACGTTATTATTGTTCTCCTGTTCTCAGGTGTGCGGATCAGGATGTATGAGCTGCCTATTGAGCCCCATGAACTGTTATCAGAGATCGGCATCTATGGGCTGATTATATCAGCGGCGTTTCTAGCCTTAATGAAAACAAGAGATCTTTATAGAAAAACCCTGTCAGAAAAGACGCCGCTGCGCGAAAGAGACTGCACAGAAATAACCCTACAAATTGCCTTGCTTAAAGCCTTTTATATGGTGCTTTGGTTATATTTCCTATTCATGCCATTGGATAGTCCCGGCCTCTATCAGCATTCTCTGGGCTATGCTTTTATTTTCTTTGCCCTTGGTATTTATGCCTCCGTGAGCGCCGCATACCTGCCCCTGTTCCTCTGGGACATTGGCATACAGCTGGCCTTTGCGGCTTATGTGCTTTGGCTTCATAGGAATATGGATGAAACGCCTTACTTGGCGGGCATCATTTTTATATTTGCATTTTATACCTTCGTCAGCGGTCTTAGGATTACAAAAACGACAAAGCAGCTTGTTGAAAGCGGCTACGCCCTGAAAAAAGCGGCAACGGCTGCCAACAGGGCCAACAAATCAAAATCAGAGTTTCTGGCTGTTATGTCGCACGAAATCCGTACGCCAATGACCGGCATTCTTGGCATGGTAGATTTTCTCACTGAAACAAACCTGAGCCCGGAACAGAAATCCTCCGTTGAGGCAATCACCGAATGCTCAAAAACGCTGCTGAACACATTGAATGATATTCTCGATATCTCAAAAATTGAGGCCGGAAAGCTCACCATCAGTAATATAAATTACAATTTCCAGTCCCTCATGGAGAATACCGTCAAAATTTTAAAGGTACCGGCGGCTGAAAAAAATATAGAGCTGCGGCTGAATATTGCCGACAGCAGCGTGCCGCGATTTATTCATGGCGACCCTCACCGTTTGCGGCAAGCCGTCACGAACCTGATTAATAATGCAATAAAGTTTACCGAGGCGGGATCCGTCGACGTGATTGTGTCCTTCCGGAATAATCTGATCCGCATAGATGTCAAGGATACGGGCATTGGTATACACCCAAACAAGATTGAATACCTTTTTAAATCCTTTTCGCAGGCGGATAGCACTATATCCCAAAGGTTTGGCGGGTCAGGGCTGGGGCTTTATATCACCAAATCTCTCGTAGAAAAAATGGGCGGGAAGGTTGGAATTGTCAGCACGCCGGGAGCCGGCAGCACTTTCTCGATAGATCTGCCTTACAGAGAGCCTCTCCCCGAAAAAGAAGAGGTTTCAAAAGAAGAGGGTGCGCACGAATCCAGGCCGCAAAACATTTTACTGGTTGAGGATAACCGTATCAATCAGATGGTCTGTCATCGCCTGCTCACACAGAAAGGCCATCACGTTACGGTTGCTGATGACGCAGAAAGCGCGTTAGAGCACGTACGTTTAAGCGCATATGATATCATTCTGATGGATTGTAGTCTGCCCGACAAAAGCGGCATTGAGGTTGCCAAAGAAATAAGGGCCATGGGCGGAAGGCTGAGAAGAGTACCCATCATCGCCCTGACGGCAAACGGCATGGAAGATCATATGAAGCAATGCGCCGATGCTGGTATGAATGATTTTATTATAAAACCTTACAGACCGGAACGGCTTTATCAGGCCATCTCCTTATACACGCAAACTCCTTCCACACCTATCGTCAGCGATAAACTAAAAACACTTTTGGAAGAAATGGGCGTTGAATATACCGCTCATCTTATAAAAACAGCTCTTGATGAAGTGTCATTTCTTATCAGGAAAATTAAAAAATCTTTTGAAGATAACAACTATGAGCAGCTGCAGCAGCTTGCACACGATTTGAAGTCTGTCGGCGGCTCTATCGGTATGCAGGAAACGCAATCATCGGCCGAAAACGTCGAGAGGGCCTGCATTCGCAAAGAGCATTCTTCCTTACGGGATCTTGTGGCCCAGCTCATTGCCGCGGTTGAAACCGAAAAAGCCTCTTTTGAGAAAAGTTAGTTCAAGAAATGCTACCCTACCGGCTAATCATTACTTTATGAAATATTTTATGTAAAAATAAATTCTCAATGATTTCCGATGATTAATTAAAAAGAGCTAAGTTTTCAACCTTATGTACCGCACGTCTTTTTAAAAAAATCTGCATAAAAAATGCTTTTTGATTGGATGTTTTCGGCTACAGGGAGCTTAAAAAAATAACGCTAAAATGGCAAAATCGCTTAATTATTGACTCTTGGCGCTGTGTGTTTTAAAACTCTCCTACTCTGCGGGCGTAGCTCAGTGGTAGAGTGCAACCTTGCCAAGGTTGATGTCGAGAGTTCGAATCTCTTCGCCCGCTCCAATTCCCCATAAAAATCCCCTGGCTTTACTGATTAAAAAGCTCTTCAAAGAGCTAAGCCTTCTATGCGAAGATGGAACAGTTTTAACAAGATGCATTCCTGCACATTTAAAAAAGCAGATATATAGCACGCATAATAACTCAGGGGGAGTTCATACTGTGTCCATCAATAATGTAAGAAAAATTCTTTTTTCATGCACCGCGCTCGTTGCCGTTGCCTCTTTTTCGACAGAAGTGAGAGCGGCGACCGCGACCCTGACAACCGGAACAACATGGGCATCTGCAGGGACTCACCTAAGCACCACAAATGACGGAACAGACGCCTCCGCCAACGATGCTGTCGATACCAATGGCTTTGCATTAACAATCTCAAATAACCAGACCGCAAATGACAGCAGCGGGCTTAACACGTTTAATGTCGGCGCTGTGACAGATGTAACCGGGACAGGCAGTGTTGTGGTTACCAATGGCTCTGCAAACGATATAACGACAACAATTGCTTCCGTCAGCCAGACAAGCACAGGCAGCTTTCAGGTTGATAATTCGACCGCCCTTACCAGCGCAAATACGGCCACAGTCACCAGTGACCTGACAGAAGGCACACTAACCCTGATAAATGGTGATACAACCACGGCAAAAGCCGTGGACCTGACTATTGGCGGAAACACGACACTTACCGGCGGCACAGGCGTCGCCGTGACAGCCGGGACTTTTGCCGGTGCTAATAGTGTATTAACACTGAACGGCGGGACTGATGATCTGGTCGCTGTGACCCTCACAGACGGCGGCATCGGTAACAGTACAGGTCTTGCCAAGCTGGTTATCGGCGGTACAGGGGTCGCTGCGGTTTCCGGTACAATCGACGGTGGCTTGAGCGGAGAAGGCACGCTCGACATCACCAATACCGCCGGTGCTGCATTTGCAGGTGCAATTGGCGGCTTAAGTCCCTTAAGAGAAGTCGATGCTGGTGTCACCGGCACAACGACTACATTCAACGCCCTGGTTCATACAGCCGTTCTGGATATAACAGGCACAGGCACCGTTGATCTCGGCGCACAAACACTCACGGGTAATGTCAATTTTGAAGGCCACAATGGCTTTGTTACCCTGAGCACCGGCACCATCACCGGCAATATCAGTACGACAACAAACAATACCGGTACGGTCACAATCACCAACGCGGGCACCATCACCGGCACAGTGGGTTCGGCAGGAGATTCAATTCAAGCTCTCAACGCTGGCACAACCGGAACAACCACAATTACAGGAGATATACACGCAACAACCCTTAACGTTACGGGCACGGGCACGGTAGCCCTAGGCGGGACGCTCACCGGTGCCTTAGCTTTTGGCACGAACGACGGAGTTGTGACGCTCGCCTCCGGCAAGTCGATTACAGGAGCCGTTACAGCAACGGGCGGTGTAGGTACGCTTACACTCTCGGGCACAAGCACTGTTGGCGGCAACATCGGCAACTTGAAAGTTTTGACGGCAGGACAGGCGGGAGACACCTCGACACTCTCGGGCACAGTTAACGCTACAACAATTAACGTTGGCACAGGTATAGCTGCATTTGGCGACACCGTAACGGGCATAGTAGATTTAGGCGGTAATAACGGCACTATTAATGTCGCTTCCGGCAAGAGCATCGTCGGCGCCGTTGATTCCACAGGGAGTTCCAGCGGCGTGCTGACGCTTCTTGGCGGTACACAGGATATCTCAGGCACGGTGGGGGCTACAAATCCCCTAACGACTGTGAATGCGGGGCTGTCTGGCGGCGCAACGACATTTGGCGGGCTGGTACAGGCAACGACACTGTCAATTGGTACAGGCTCGGCAACATTAGACGGCGGCTTTACAGGCACAGCGGCTAACTTTACCGAAGACGGCACGCTGCACCTCGCGGCAGGGCAGACACTGGCTGGCGCTGTTACAACATCAACCGCTGGAACAGGCACTTTTGTCTTCGACGGCAACGGCACAGTTTCTACAACGCTTGGCGCGGGGAATGCCCTGAAGGCCCTAACTGTTAATGGGTCAGGCACGACAGGCACCGTGACCGGCAATCTTGCAGCAGCCAACACAACCAATGTAAACGGCAACACACTCGCCACCAGCGGCTCCTTTACGATGGGGGCAACGCAAACGCTGGATGCGACAGTCACCGGCGCAGCCGCAAACGGTGTTGTCACGGCAGCGACTGCGACAATCGCTCATGGCGCAACACTTGATATCTCTATGTCCTCCGCTTATGCGCCAGCTATCAATTATAGCCATACGTATGAGTTCGTCACCGCTGGCGGCGGAAGCGTAGATCCGGCGCTCACAATCCATGGATCGCCCATCTTTACCTTTACGCAGGTCGTTAATGGCAGCAACCTTGATGTAACAGTTCTCCGGAACGCCATCGTTACTCAATCTTCAACATCAAATAACAACGCGGTTGCCGCCGCACTGGACGCTATCGGCAGCACAGGAACTGCCCCGCTAACGGCCGTTCAGGGCGATATTAATGCAGCTTCTTCAAAAACAGCCCTAAACAATATCTTAAGCTCCCTCACCCCGACGGTTGATGGCGGTGCTCAAGCCGGCGTTCTGGAAGCGGGGATTGAAGTTGAAAATATCGCCGATACCCGTATGGCGGCACTGCGCGCTGACGATGGCACATCAGGCATAGCGGCCGGTTCTTCCGCAAACGGCAACAGTGTATGGGTTCAGGGTTACGGGCAGACGGCAACACAGAGTGAACGTAACGATATTGCAGGCTATGGCTCCAAGACATGGGGTACCGCAATCGGCATGGATACATCGAACATGGCCTATGGCGGGATTCTGGGCCTGATGATGAATTACGGTCAGATAAAAGTCGACTCCAAGAATATCAACACAACCTCCACAGGTGTCGATGGCTACGGCATTAATCTCTATGGAACTGTACCTCTCGTCGAACAAATGTTTTTTGAGGGACAGATTGGTTACGGCTACAACAAGATCAATAGCGACCGCCACAATGTGGGCGCTTCCGGCATCACGGCCTCCGGCAATACAAACAGCAGCCAGTATGATGCAAGGGCGGAACTGGGGCGTGATTTCTCCATAGGCTACGGCACAACCTTTACGCCGGACGTGTCAACGACCTACAACCACCTGAGCACGAAGGGGTACCAGGAAACAGGATCGGGTGCCAATCTCAATGTCGGCGCCAACAGCCAGAATGCGCTGGATTTCGGCGTGGGCGCTCAGATAGCCTGGAACCTGAAAGGTTATGATGGCACGCTGATGAAGCCAACAGTGCACGCCAGCTACTCCTATGCTGCCATTGCAGACAGAATCGAAACAACATCCACTTTCGAAGGGGCTACCGGCGGCACGGACCCCTCCTTTACCACGACAGGCCCCACGCCTGAGCGCAACAGGTTTGATGTTGGCGCCGGTATCACTTACATGACGATGGCGAACTGGGATATGTCAGCGAACTATAACTACGAATACAGACCGGATTACACAGCGCAGAGCGGTATCCTGCGTGTGACATCCCACTTCTAGGCCGCCAGCCCCCAGACCAGCATAAGCAGCGACAGACCGTAAAGGATCATGTTGATGCCCACGATCCAGCCCAGATAAAGCACATCAAACGTCGGGTACCCGATCCAGAGAATAAAGGCCATAATGAGCGTGACGGCGCTGGAAAAAACCATCCAGCCCCAGCCTTTTTTCAGGCGCATGCGGAAAGCTAAAAACAATTCAAACAGGCTTTCCAGCGTCATAAAAATAGCTAGAAGCGTCACGACAGAAATAAGAACAACAAACGGTTTCCACACAATCAGTGTGCCAATGACAATTGAAAGGCCGGCAGACAGAAGAGACCACCAGTGCATTTTCGATTTGAATGTGAGAGCCAACTGGAATAATCCTGTGACCATCAGGATAACACCAATGAGGAGTTCTGTATGTATGGCTGTAATGCTTGACAGCGTCGCAGCCATAATGCCCGAGACAATAAACACAAAGGCCTGAAAAATATATTTTCCTTTGTGGTCGCGCAGCTGCTGTTCAACCAGCTCATCCAGATTACCCGAGCCGCCTATTGCCGAAAAAAATTTCGTGAAAAACATGCTTACCCCCGCTTATGTCTCTTCTCAATAACTGCCAAGTTCTACAATATTGCCTTTTACCGGAAAAGAAAAGCCGGCAAACCTTGATCTTTATCAAGGTAATATATACCCTGTAAAATAACTTACAAACAGAAAGGTTGTGTATTGATGGCTTGGCAGGAAATGTCTCTACGGCTTGGCGTCGCATTAGTGCTGGGAGGCGTTATCGGCCTTGAAAGGCAATGGCGCAGCCATTATGTCGGGCTCAGGACTAATACCCTCATCACTATAGGTGCAGCTGCCATGATGATTTTCGGGCAGATGTTACCCGCAACGGACCATGCCAGCCTTGAACACATTGCATCGCAAATCATTACCGGTGTCGGTTTTTTGTGCGCGGGCGTGATCATGCACGAAGGCGTCAATATCAAGGGATTTAATACCGCCGCAACCCTGTGGTGCAGCGTCGCCGTGGGTATATTCACGGGCATGGGCTTCTATGTGCCCGCCGCTATCCTGACTGTTTTTATTATACTTGTGAACCTGCTTATGCTCCCGGCTGTTTATTTCATTAACCGGACCACAACACCCGAAGAAACGGGATGGACCAAACCGAAAGATGGTCAGTAACAGGATATACCTAAAAAATCATGAGGCCTGACGCACCCTCCCGGACATCAGGCCTCACGAACATGAGAAGCAACTGCTTCAGCATTATCTTTGAATATTAGTGGACACTCCCCACACATGACTGGCGCGGCATGGCTTGCAGTGCCTTGCAAACCATGTTTGGAGAAGTGTAACGGCCCGCCACCAGCAGATACGTCAAAATTGCATCAGAAAAAACAATCGGATCCGGCTCGATATGACAGGAGATGCTTCCGAGTGCCTTGTCAAAAACATGGCGGCTGATGCCTGACTTCTGCTTTGGTGTCAGGCTTGTGACAATTGACATGATGGAGCCCATATCCGATGCGGATGCGGCTCTGAGAAGTTGCTGTTCGAGTTGTTCTGCTGTTTCCATGTTTACCCCCATAAATTGGCTTACAGAATTTTTCTACCCATAATTCAATTTGAACACGAATCTGGGCGCGACTTGTGAGGGATTTGTATGGGGCTTGTAAGAAAGGTGTAAGGGGGTAAAATGATATATATATCAATATGTTATATAATAAATTATTTCTCTGATTTGTTAATTTTATCGTATGTCTGAAAAGCCACAACCCGGCAACGTATACCGGGTTGTGGCTTAATACAGATGAAAGTTATCAGTCTCGTATTAGCGAACCAGATCGGTAATGCTTCCAAGCGTGCCAACACCTGTGAGATCAGCGACCTCAACAAACGAGTAGCTTGGGTTCTCGGTCGCGCCGCCGTAATCAACAAGCACTTCGGTACCACCAGCACCATCGGTTATGAGATGTATGTAGTCGCTCACCAACCCAGCATGGCCCGATACGATATCGTGGATATTCAATGCATCCGTGCCATTGACGAAGTTAGTAATAGTAGCAACCCCGTTGTAAGCAGTATCAGCACTCAGGTGGAAAGTATCGGCACCAGCGCCACCGACCATTGTATCATTACCGCCGACCAGAGTATCGCCGCCAGCGCCAGCATTAAGAGTGTTACCTCCTGAGTTGTCAGTAAGGGTATCAGCTGCAGCATTGCCTGTGCCATTGAGGCCCGATCCTGTTAACGTCAGGTTGCTCATGTGTGCGGTAAGAGTAAAGTCGACGATCGAGTTGACAGTAGCCCCTCCAGCGACGTTAGACTCCGTAACATGGGTTGCAGTGGCTGCGCTATTGACATCAAAGACGTCTGCGCCGCCATTACCAGTCAGGGTGTCAGCTCCCGCGCCGCCGATCAGCGTATCAGCGCCGCCGGTGCTATTGATTGAGTCAGCGCCACTCTCTGCAGTGCCGGTAAGTCCTGCACCCGTCAAGTTCAGGGTTGTCATGTTCGGACCCATCGCGAAGGTTACTGTGGAGTCAACCGTGGCGCCGCTGCCGTTCTCAGTGACCACATCGCTTGGACCATTGACGTGGAAGATATCCGCACTGCCGTTACCGGTCATGGTATCGGCCCCCGTACCGCTGATCAATGTGTCGCCATTGCCACTGGTGGTCAAGGTGACATGTGCATCATTATTAGCCGTAGCCGTAAGGCCCGCACCTGTCAGGTTCAACGTATCTACATTCACACCGGAGAGTGAGAAGCTGTGCGTGGAGTTAATAACAGCCGATCCACCACCGACAGCTTCAGTGGCTACGTCGCCTACGTTAACCAGGTTGAACGTGTCGCCGCCATCAATACTGTGTCCAGCCAGAGTATCAGAACCGCCAGCACCTGCAGTAAGAACGTCATCACCCAGGTTGCCTATCAGATGGTTACTATTAGCATTACCTGTGGCATTCGCATTAGCATCGCCAGTCAGGGTCAGGTTATCCACGCCGGCTCCCACCAGCGAGAAGCTGACACTGGAGCTGATAAGGGCCGCAGCGGCACCATTAGTTTCAGTGATCACATCGCTTACACTGTTAATAATGAAGGTATCAGCGCCGCTGGTGCTGTTATCAGTCAATGTATTGACGCCAGCCGCTCCACCATCACTCAGGACATCACTACCATTGCCACTGTTGTCAATGATGGTGACAGCGTCGGTGCCATTACCCGTCAGCGTCCTGCCGCTTGCAGCGCCGGCAATCAGCGTCAGGTTCTCAATGTTCGCGCCAAGCGTGAAGCTGACTGAGGTGTTAACAAGAGCTGCACTGCCGTGGTTGGCTTCTGTCACCACATCTGTTGCATCGTACACATCGAATGTGTCAGCGCCATCAACGCTATTGCCATGCATGGTATCCTTGTGCGCGCCCGTGCTATCTCCAATCAGGACATCATGATGGCCTGTGACCGCGGCAGCGCCAGTGAGGACGTCAATACCGGTGGTGTTTGCCGTGGCCGTGTCGTTGCCGCTGGTATCCGTCAGGATCAGGTTATTAGCTGCTCCCGATGCAAGGCCTGTGCCAAGGTTGAAGCTACCCAGACTGGTCGATACCGTGTTGTTCGCAGCAGTGCCGTTTGCAGTGATACTGTCATGTGAATCACTGACAATAAAGGTATCATGACCTGTGCCGCCGATCATCGTCTCGCCTGGGTTGGCAGCGATGCCGCCGTCATTCAGGACAACAGTGCCGCTGCTGGCAGAAGCATCCAGCGTACCTGCTGTGCCGCTGCCTGTAATAGTAGAGGTATTTGACCCTGTCAGCGTCAGGCTGTTGATATTCGCGGCATTAGTGGCGAGGTCGAAGGTCACAGTTGAGCTGATAAGAGCTGCACCGCCGCCCGCATTTTCAGAGACATGGTCGCCCGCATTATTCACGACGAAGGTGTCATCGTGATCGACGCTGTTACCGATCAGTGAATCAACACCCGTACCGCTTATCAGGATGTCGTAGTGGCCTGTAACCGCAGCCGCACCGGTGATGGTGTCAGCACCGTTGTTGCCGGTACCGGTGAGATTGAGCTTGGTATCCATCAAGGTCAGGGTGTTCACACCCGTGTTGCCGGCACCCGAGCCGCCCGTAGCAAGGTTGAAGCTGACGTAAGCATCAACAACAGAGGCCGTGCCAGAGCCCAGCTCAGTGACCGTGTCACTTGCATTATGCACGATAAAGGTATCATGACCGCTACTGTGGCCGATCATTGTGTCACTGCCTGCGGGGACGTTGGAAACGCCGGATTCATTACCGCCGTCAGCTAAAACGTCATTGCCGGTATTACCGACGATGACATCATTCGTGGCATTGCCCGTGCCGGAAAGGTCCGAGCTGCCTTGCAGGATCAGATCATTCAAGCCGACGCCAAGCACATAGTTAACAGTAGATTCAACCAGAGATGCGCTTTCGGCATTAACTTCGGAAACCGTATCTAAGGAGTTATTCACCATGAACGTGTCACCGCCTGCACCGCCAACAACAGTACTGTTACCGATCAGTATGTCTGAGTTGCCAGCCGCCGTATCTCCGCCGTCAGAGAGGATGTCATTGCCGTTATTACCGACAACAACACTGTGACCTGTGCTGGCCGCCGTTCCACTGATATATGAGGTGCCTGTGAGCGTCAGGTTCTGGATGTTGACGTTGCCTGTAGCAGTAGCATTCGTGGCAAGGTTAAAGCTGACAGTGGAGTCAACGAGGTATTGGCCTGCGTGGGCTTCACTGATGACGTCACTCGAGTTATTGATCAGGAATGTGTCGAAACCGCCACCGCCAACCATCGTGTCCTGACCCGCGCCGGTGCCATCACTGAAGGTATTGGTGTGGCTGGTGCCGCCGCTGATGAAGTCATTGCCGCTGTTACCGGTGATCGTGTCGTTGCCGGTACCGGTGCTCTCGATCGTCAGGTTGTTGACATTCGTAGCGAGGGTGATGGCAGAGCCCGTGAGGAAGTACTCGACAAGGTCTGACGCATCGCCCGTGTTGCTGCCCACGATAGTGTCGCCGGCATTGTGTATCATGAATGTATCCAATGAACTGGAGCTTGCTCCGGCATTCATTATATCGCTGCCGCCGGAACCGTCGCTGATGATATCAGTGCCCGCGCTGGAGGAAGCTGTGATGACATTATGTCCTGTGCTGCTTCCTGTGATGCTATCGCTACCCGTACCTGTCAGGATAACATTATTGATGTTTGTGCCGAGCGTATAAGTAACGGCAGCCGTTCCGGCATTAAACTGGACGGTAGCCGAGGTGCTGGCATGGTTCTCCGTAATTATATCTCCGGCATTACTGACGACGAAGGTATCGTTACCGGCATTATCGGTCAAGGTAACAGTCTTACTGAGTACATAACCGCCATCATTAAGAACATTGCCACCTGCACCCGATGTGCTGTCGATAATGACATCGTTACCTGAATTACCTGTGGCAGTGAGACCAACACCGGTATTTTCCAGCGTCAGGTGGTTCACGCCCGTGCCAACCAGCGAGAAGCTGCCGTCAGCCTGGATAACGGAACCAGCGGCGCCGTTCTCCGTAACCGTGTCGGCTACATTGTGCACGATAAAGGTATCGTGGCCGGCGGCACTGTTACCAGTCAGCACATCAGCAGCCGTGCCGCTGTTGTCGCTCAGAGTATCGTTACCGGTGTTACCGATGATGGTGTCTCCACCAGCAGCGTTACCTGTGCCAGTGAGGTTGACTGCCCCACCCGCCAAGGTCAACTTATCGAGGTTGGTTCCCAAGCTAAAGTTAACAAAGGATGAGACAAAAGACGTGGTGCTCGCGTGGTTCTCGGTAACTACATCGCCCGTGTTGTGCACGATGAAGGTATCGTTACCCGCATTGTCGGTCATCGCATCGCTGCCGCCCGCATTAGCGTCGGTAATGATATTTGCGCCTGAACCCGTGGTGTTGTCGATGATGGTATCGTTATCTGCATTGCCCGTAGCTATCAGGCCTGTGCCCGTGCCAGCCAGTGTCAGGCGGTCAAAGCCCGTACCTGCCGTTTCAAGCGAGTAGCCAAGGCTTGAGCTGATAAGGGTTGAGGTGTTGGCACCATTGGTCTCCGATATCACATCGTTTGTGTTATTTATAACGAAAGTATCCGCGCTCGCGCTGCTGTTACCGATCAGCGTATCAGCACCAGAGCCGCTGACGAGGTCGTCACCGCCCGCCGCCGTATTACCGGTGATGGTGTTCGATGCATCGCCGTTACCTGTGCCTGTGACACTGGTATTGCCCGACAGGGTCAGGGTGTCAACATGCGTGGCAAGCGAGAAGCTGACGCTGGATGATATGACAGCCGAACCGCCGCCCGTAGCTTCAGTAACGATATCGGACGCGTTGGTGACAATGAAGGTGTCATTGCCGCCAGAGCTGTGGCCGGAGAGTGTATCAGCAGCTATGGCACTGTTGTCGTTGAAGACATCATCGCCGGTATTACCGTGGATGGAATCCGCCCCTGCGCCTGCGCCAGTGGCCGTGAGGTTTGAGGTACCTGACAGGGTCAGGTTATCCGCGCCGGTGCCTGCCAGCGAGAAGCTGACGCTGGAACTGACAAGTGCTGTCGCAGCGCCATGCGCCTCCGTAACCGTATCGCCAACGTTGTGCACGATGAAGGTGTCGCCGCCGTTAACGCTGTTGTCGA
>PLXM01000038.1 GCA_003153235.1 Rhodospirillales bacterium | reverse complement strand
GAGGACGACGACCTGGCCTTCGAGCGCATCGTCAACGTCCCCAAGCGCGGCATCGGGCCGACAACCGTGGCGAAAATCCACACGCTTGCCCGCAGCCGGCAAACCTCAATGCATAACGCGCTTGCCGCTTTGCTGGAAACCGACGAACTGACCGGCAAGACGAAGGACACCCTCCGCGTCTTTATGCAGAATTTCGAGCGCTGGCGCGTGCTGCTGCGCGAAATGTCGCATATCGAGCTTACACAGAGTGTGCTCGATGAATCAGGTTATACCTCCATGTGGATGGCCGACAAAACACCGGAAGCCACAGGACGCCTCGAGAACCTGAAGGAATTCATAAACGCGCTCAACGAGTTTGACAGCCTCGACATGTTTCTCGAGCACGTATCGCTGGTCATGGACACGGACGACAAGACGAATGACGAACAGGTTACCATCATGACCTATCACGCCGCCAAGGGTCTCGAGTTCGATGCCATCATCCTGCCGGGCTGGGAGGAAGGCTTGTTCCCCAACCAGCGCGCCATGGACGAGAACGGTATCGCCGGTCTTGAAGAAGAACGCCGCCTTGCCTACGTCGGCCTCACCCGCGCACGCAAAAACGCCACGATCTTTTTTGCCGCCAACCGGCTTATATATGGCAGCTGGGCGAGCTGTCTGCCCTCGCGCTTTATCGACGAGCTGCCCAAAGATCATGTCGAAGTGATGGTTGAGACCGGACTTTATAAAGGACAGATGCAGCCTTCTTACGGCGGTTATCGCGGCCGCCCCGCGCAACTGGTCGAAATCGGCCCCGCACCATCTATTGAATCCGAGCGCGGCTTCGGCCCCGGTGACAAGGTTTTCCACGAGAAATTCGGTCAGGGCATCGTCGTCACCACCGACGGCAACAAGCTCGACATCAAGTTCGACAAAGCCGGACGGAAAAAGGTGATTGATAGCTTTGTGACCAAGACGGACACAGGTTCGTAAGAAAATTATTATTTTTCAATGCCTTAAAAACAGATGCACAAATCCCCAAAAATGTGTATTTTAGGCGTTCTGAAAACAGAGGAATCATGAAACAACGGCTCCTACCCCTTATTCTTGGAATTATTCTGCTCCTTTCCGGCACAGCGAAGGCCCATGCCTCTGCCGAGGAGGGCATTGCCGCAGTTGTGAATGATTCCGTGATTACGGTCACGGATGTTAACGAGCGCACCAAGCTGTACCTGTCCGGTTCCAGCCAGCAGTCTTCGCCGGAAGACCGCAAGAAAATGGAACAGCAGGTTCTGGGTAAACTGATCGATGAGGCCCTGCAGCTGCAGGAAGCCAAGAAGCTTGATATCACCATCGATGAAGGACAGGTCAATAACGGGTTTTCGTACATCGCCAAGCAGAACAACCTCAGCCCTGACGAGTTCAGAAAGCGCCTCAAAGATTCCGGCGTCAGCATTGACTCGCTCTTTGCCCAGATCAAGGCGGAGATTGCGTGGGATCAGGTTATCAAGCGTAAACTGAGGCCGCAGGTCAGCATCACCGAAAGCGATATTGATATGACGATGGACCAGATCGCGCAAGGCAAAGGCAAGAAGCAATACCATGTCGCCGAGATATTACTAAACGTGCCGAACGCGGCAGAAGACAGCGACGTGCACAGCAAGGCGGATGATCTGGTCAAACAAATCAGGGACGGGGCGCCCTTTTCGGGCATAGCGCGTGCCAACTCGCAGGCGCCTGGTGCCAATAGCGGCGGCGATCTCGGCTGGGTGCAGGAAGGCCAACTGGCGCCCGAACTCGATGCCGTTCTTAAGAAATTACAGCCGGGGCAAATCGCGCCTCCCATCCTCTCCGGTAACAACTACCATATCCTGTTCCTGCGCGAAACGCGCAACAGTGGCGATGACTCGGTAACTTCGAGCGCAGCAACACCGCAAGGACCTGTTGTGCTGCTGAAGCAAATCCTTATCCCCGTAACACAAAAGGATACCAACAACATCATTAAGGCCAAGATGGAACGCGGCATTACTCTCAAGAAAGAGATCAAGAACTGCGACGACATGGACAAAAAGATGAAAGACTTCCCCGCAAAAGGTACCGGTACTCTTGGCCATGGTCTGCAAAGTTCGCTGCAGCAGCCTTTGCTCGGGATCGTCGAGAAGCTGGCGGTCAACGAATTGTCGCAGCCGATACAGGCTCCCGGCGGCTGGGCACTGATCATGGTCTGCTCGCGCGAGAATGCACCAGCACCCCAAGATGCAACCTCAACTTCAACTGCAGCACCCCAACAAGCGACATCCGCTACGCCACAACCCGCTGCAGGCGAAACTACCGCCAATGGCTCTGCGCCAACCCCCGCCAACCTCAGCCTCGACAAATCAGACGAGAAGGCGCGTGAAAACGTTGCCGACAAGCTTGGCGCGCAGCGTCTGGATAAAATGGCGGAACGCTATCTCACTGACCTTCGCGCAGCGGCTTTCATTGACAAAAGAATTTGATTCAGGCGCCCCTGACGCCACAAACAATTTACCTCCCCTGCGCGAGGTCATCGACCGCTACGGTCTGATGGCCAAGAAGTCGCTCGGGCAGAATTTCCTGCTGGATCTCAACCTCACCGCCAAAATTGCCCGCGCTGCAGGTAATCTGAAAGGCAAAAACGTCATTGAGATCGGCCCCGGCCCCGGCGGGCTCACACGGGCTCTGCTCGATACAGAAGCAAATTGCGTTCATGCCATCGAACGTGACGACCGCTGCATCGCCTCACTGCAGGAAGTTGTTCAGGCATACCCCGAGCGGCTCATTATCCATGCGGACGATGCGATGAAAATAGATGTGACAACACTCTGCCCTGCGCCGCGTGCCATCGTCGCCAACCTGCCTTATAACATCGCCACGCCGCTACTGATCGGCTGGCTGGAGCAGGCCACGGAATTCGACAGCCTGACATTGATGTTCCAGCGCGAAGTAGCCGAGCGCATGGCCGCGAAGCCGCGCACCAAGGATTACGGGCGGCTCTCAATCATCACGCAGTGGCTGACAACGGTTGAAAAGAAATTCGACATCCCGCCGAGCGCCTTCACGCCGCAGCCAAAGGTCACCTCGACCGTCGTACATCTAAAACCAAAGCACGACCGCAAGGACAACATCCCCTTCGACCTCATGGAGAAAGTGACCGCCTCCGCTTTCGGTCAGCGGCGCAAGATGCTGCGTCAGAGCCTCAAGACGCTGAATGTGGATGTTGAAAAACTGCTGGCAGCTGCGGAAATCTCTCCCACCGCCCGCGCCGAGGAAATCGACATTGCCGGGTTTATAAGGATGGCGGAAGCGTTCAGGGCTTCAGCGTCTTAACGAAATCATCGACGTTGAGCAGGCGTGTGCGCTTGGAGCGCTCGGAATCGAGAATGCCGCGCACGACGCGCAAACTGTCCTCGAGGTTATTGTTCACGATGACGTATTCAAATTCCTTGTAATGCGCAATCTCTTCGCTCGCCATGCCGAGGCGGCGGGTGATTTCCTCTTCGCTGTCCTGTCCGCGGGCATGGAGGCGTCTTTCCAGCTCGGCCCAGCTCGGCGGCAGGATGAAAATGGAGACGACGTCTTTTCTGGCGATCTCGCTCAGCTTGCGGTTGCCCTGCCAGTCGACATCAAACAGCACATCGCGCCCTTCCGACAGCGCCTTCTCGACCGGTGCCTTCGGCGTGCCGTAGTAATTGTTGTTGTAAACCAGCGCATGCTCAAGCATCTCGCCATTATCGACCATCTGCTTGAATTTCTCGCGGGTGACGAAATAATAATGCGTGCCTTCAACTTCACCGGGGCGCTTCGCCCGCGTGGTGGCGGACACGGAAACGATCGTCTGTGTATCGGTGCGCATCAGCTCTCTTGAAATCGTGGTCTTGCCCCCGCCGGGCGGTGATGCCAGAACCAGCATGACTCCCCGTCGCTTGATTGCCGGCTGTGATGATGGAAGTGGCGTCACGCTTGATGCTGTCATCATTTTTCTATAACTTTATGAGTGTTCGATGTTCACTTATAACGCGCCCCCGCCTATAAAACAACCACTGGCTTAAGAACTATGAAAAAACAAAAAACAATTCTGATCACAGGCGCCTCGAGCGGCATCGGCAAAGCAGTCGCGGAGCTTTACGCGGCGGCGGAAGTCACATTATTCCTCACCGGTCGAAACGGGCAAAGGCTTGAAGACGTGGCAAGCCTCTGCCGCCAGAAGGGTGCAACGGTCCAAACCGCCGCCCTCAACGTCACTGACCGCACGGCGATTGAAGGGAAGATTCTCAGCTGGGACAACCAAAACCCCATCGATATCGTCATCGCCAACGCAGGAGTCTCGGGCGGCACAAGCATGGATGCCAAACAAACCGAAGCGCAGCTCCGCGAAATCATTGCTACCAATATCGATGGCACTTTCAACACGGTCAACCCGCTCATACCGCGTATGCAGGCGCGCAAATCAGGGCATATCGTGCTGATGAGTTCGATGGCCGGGTTTCGCGGTATGCCGAATTCACCCGCCTACAGCACAAGCAAGGTCGCCGTCCGCGCCTATGGCGACGCAATCCGCCCGCTGCTGAAACCGGATGGCATTACCGTCACGACCGTCTTCCCCGGGTTTGTCCGCACGCCGCTTACTGATGTGAATACTTTTCCCATGCCGTTTCTGATGAACGTGGATAAAGCGGCGGACATTATCAAACGCGGCCTCGATGCAAAAAAAGCGTTCATCGCCTTTCCATGGCAAATGCATATTTCCTGCTGGATGCTCAGCGTGATGCCGCGCTGTCTGGGGGACTGGCTTTTAAGCAAGGCGCCTAAAAAAGGCTGACCGATTATTTTATTACGGTTTCATGACAGGGACTTTGCTTTGATTCCTAGCTGGCGCCCCCAGAATAACTTTCTTTTCGGTCATGAATGCGACCAGTTTATCCAGCGCTGCCGGATCGGTGTCAAAGAAATTGGGCGGCATGCCCATCTCGACCGCCAGTTCAACCTGTGCCTGCCTTTGCGCCAACGCAAAAGCCTCACTCAGTCTACCCATCCCGTCATTGGTACCCATATGTCCAATACCCTCTAAAATTCCACTATGCCTTGATCATATCCCAAAATTATTAATATTATGTTAAATTATAGGACTGAATCCGGCTTAAATCGTTGACTCTTAGACCTGATACACCTTACTTTACGCGCCAGCGACGGGCGGGCCCGGGTGCCGCTTCAGGCAGCCTTTCCATCGTAATTTACTTGAAAGAGAGAACTACTATCATGGCTAAATCTGCCGCAGCTAAACGTATAGCTACAAAAACTGCTGACAACATTACTGTCAAAGAAATCACCGGTGAAAGCATGAGCTTCGCCAACCTGCTCGAAGAGAGCTTCAAGGGCGTCAAGTCCTTCGAAGGCTCCGTCGTTGAAGGAACCGTCGTCGGCATCGACAGCGAATTCGTCACACTCGATGTCGGTCTGAAATCCGAAGGGCGCATCCCGCTCCGCGAGTTCAGCAACGGTGGCGCTGCTGCTGAAATCAAGCTCGGCGACAAAGTCGAAGTATTCATCGAACGTATGGAGAACAAGGACGGCGAAGCCGGTCTGTCCCGTGAAAAAGCCCGCCGCGAAGAGTCGTGGGTCGTGCTGGAAAAACAACACAAAGCCAACGAGCGCGTCACAGGCACAATCTTCGGCCGCGTCAAGGGCGGCTTCACGGTTGACCTCGGCGGTGCTGTCGCGTTCCTTCCCGGTTCACAGGTTGACATCCGCCCCGTGCGCGATGTCGGCCCGCTGATGGGCACACCGCAGCCTTTCCTGATCCTGAAGATGGACCGCGCCCGCGGCAACATCGTTGTGTCACGCCGCGCTGTTCTCGAAGAGAGCCGTGCAGAAGCACGCACTGAACTGGTTGCCGGTCTCAAGGAAGGCCAGGAACTGCAGGGCGTCGTCAAGAACATCACCGACTACGGTGCGTTCATTGACCTCGGCGGCGTCGATGGTCTGCTCCACGTGACCGATATCTCGTGGAAGCGCATCAACCACCCCTCCGAAGTACTGCACGTCGGCCAGACGCTCAACGTCAAGATCATTCGTTTTAACGAAGAATCCCAGCGTATCAGCCTCGGCATCAAGCAGCTTGATGCCGACCCGTGGCAAGGTGTTGTCGAACGTTTCAAGACTGGCCAGAAATACAAGGGCCGCGTCACGAACATCGCTGACTACGGCGCGTTCATTGAAATGGAAGACGGCATTGAAGGTCTCGTTCACGTCTCCGAAATGTCATGGACCAAGAAAAACATCCACCCCGGCAAGATTCTTTCTACCAGCCAGGAAGTGGAAGTCATGGTGCTTGATGTCGACATGAACAAGCGCCGCATCTCGCTCGGCCTGAAACAGTGCGGTGAAAACCCCTGGGTCAAGTTCTCCGAGAAGAACAAGGTTGGCGACACGCTTGACGGCGAAATCCGCAACATCACCGAGTTCGGCCTGTTTGTCGGCATCGGCGACCAGATCGACGGCATGGTTCACATGTCCGACCTGTCATGGACGGAAGCCGGTGAAGAAGCCATCAAGAAATACAAGAAGGGCGAGAGCCTGACTGTTAAAGTTCTTGAGATCGACGGCGAGAAGGAACGCGTTTCCCTCGGCGTGAAGCAGCTGACCGAAACTCCGGCTGGACACCAAGCTCACGGCCACAAGGCCAGCAGCAGCGCAGCACCGGCGGCAACCGGCGGTGTCGATAAAGGCACGGTCGTCACCTGCACCGTCTCCGCTATCACCCCTGGTGGTATCGAAGTCACGGTCGGCGACGCCAAGACGCCCGGCTTCATCAAGAAGGGTGATCTCTCCCGCGAACGTTCCGAGCAACGCACGGACCGCTTCGCTGTCGGCGAGAAGGTCGATGCGAAAGTCATCAAGTCCGACCGTTCGGGCAAGCTTGAACTTTCCATCAAGGCCCGCGAAATCGATGAAGACAAGGCGGCGATGGCTGAATACGGTTCATCCGATTCAGGCGCGTCCCTCGGCGACATCCTTGGCGCAGCCCTGCGGAGCAAAACCGGCACAGCTAAAGCCGAAGCTCCTGCGGCAGCTCCCAAGAAAGCCAAGAAGACAAAAGCAGAAGACGGCTCCGAAGCTTAAGCCGGAACTGTTTACTGCAAATGGAAAAGCCGCTCCTGCAAAGGGGCGGCTTTTTTATGGGACGATTTTAAAGCCCGGGAAACTTCAGCTGGACAGGCCTTTTCTTTTCAAAGAATTTTGCATCTGGCGAGCTGCTGTAAGGCTGGTTAACCTTGACCTCAATACCTGAATAAACACGCATATAAGTTAAAGAACCACTGTAGCGCATAGCCTTCTCTATCCTGATATTTTTAGCGGCGCATATATCGTGCAGCCTCTCATAGCCGGAAAATGGTGTGGCGCTGGGATAGTTTTCAAGACCAGCGATTTCAAAATACATCGACGGTTTTCCTGTATTTTTCTGGATCTCAGTTTGCAGCCTGTCCGCCAGGTCATTCAGCCGCTGGTCAACCGGCTCGCTTTTCTTCAGGCTTTTTAAAACCTTCTTTAGCTGCTGCTTTTCACGGTGGTTATTAAATTTTTTCTTCAAGCCCATTTCCGGCCTCCTTGATTTTCAAGGAGCAGATCGTATATATAATTCCATAAATTATCAATAGATTTTATGTCTACTAAATCAAGGGTGGATATTAGCCCCTAACTTATTCATTAAGCTTATGAATTCAGGGAAGCTGGTGGCGATCATATCAATGCTGTCAACGCCGACAGGCTCGACTGATGCCATGCCCATCACCAGCGCACTCATGGCGATGCGGTGATCCATATGTGTTTCGATGGTGCAGCCGCCCTGCACTTTACTTCCGCCATAAACGCGGAGACTCTCTTCTCCCATCTCGGTCTTAATGCCCGCCGCCTTCAGGCTTGCCGCCACTGCCGCGAGACGGTCGCTTTCCTTTACGCGCAGCTCCCTCAGATTCGTCATGAAGGTTTCGCCTTCGGCAAAAGCCGCAGCGACTGAAAGGATGGGGAATTCGTCAATCATTGACGGCACGCGCGCCGCAGGCACGGTTACGCCTTTCAGTTTTGACGAGCGCACATGGATATCCGCCACTTCCTCTCCCGAGGCGGAGCGGCGGTTTTCAAATGTGATATCAGCACCCATTTCGAGCAACGTTGTGTAAAGCCCCGTGCGCGAGGGGTTAAGCATGACATCAGGAACAGTGATATCGGAATTCTTCGTGATCAGCGCGGCAACAACGGGAAACGCGGCAGAACTGGGATCAGCAGGAACCTTGACAGGCTGCGCCTTCAGCTTCTGTCCGCCTTCAAGTTCGATCCTGTTNNGCAATAGTAACTCCGAACAGCCGCAGCATCCTCTCGGTATGGTCGCGCGTGGGCTCAGGCTCGATGACAATCGTTTTTCCGGCAGCATGAAGTGCCGCGAGCAGAATGGCCGATTTCACCTGCGCCGAGGCAACAGGCAATGTGTAGCTGATCGCCTTCAATGCGCCGCCCGTCACTTTCAGGGGCAGCTTCTCGCCTTCGAATTTTGCGCCCATCTGGGCCANNATCGATCACGCGCTTCATCGGGCGCTTGCTCAACGCAGCATCGCCGGTGAACATGGCAGAAACCGGATACCCCGCAACCAGCCCCATCAGCAGGCGTATAGATGTGCCGCTGTTGCCGAGATCAAGCGGCGCGGAGGGGCCCTGCAGGGATTTCACGCCGCGGATATGCCATTGCGTTCCGCTTTTCGTGATGGAAACGCCCATGGCCCTGAGCGCCGCTGCCGTATTCAATACATCCTCGCCTTCGAGCATGCCGGTGACGACCGTTTCACCTTCCGCCAGAGCGCCCAGCATCAGCGAGCGATGGGAAATGGACTTGTCACCCGGAACAACCGCCGTTCCGCGTAAACCGGCAACCGGCTTTGACAGGACCGGTTTTGATATATCAGCCGCAGTCTCTTTCATTGGATACGTTCCCCGAATAAGCCTTCTTTTATTGAGGCTTGAACATTTTCACCCCGTTCGGGATGATTCTGACCTCTAGAGGATATTGCACTTTTTTGATTTCGCCGTCGAGGATCAATGATCTTTGCTGTGCGCCGTCAGTCTCGACAAAAAATTGCTGCGCACTGTCTCTTTCGACAGATTTATGTTTGTCCCACTTACCGCTCATGATATCGGGCAGGATGGAAGCGATCTTGATCAGTCCGCCCTTGAAAGCATAGAGCGACAACTCACCCGTGCTCTGATCGCCTTTGCCCAACATATTCGTCACGATATTCTTGAACTCGGCGCCGCTGTAAGGCAGGCTCTTGATGGCCAGCGGCCTGACGCTGTTATTCGTGATGGCGATGAGCCTGCCGCTGATGCTCTTGCCGGAGTGGCCGCCCTTCTCGGTCGAAACGCGGAACTTGTCCTTGGCTCCCGCCAGAACTCCCGTCATAGAAGAAACTCCTTTCTTGATGGCAGAGAAGTGCTTCTTGTCGCGTAGATCCTCGCGTGCTTCGAAAAAATTGACGCTGTTCTGGTCGAGCGTGATGCCAACAAGAAAATGCATGTCATTCACCACGCCAACATCCATCTCCACACTCTGGCCATTTTTATACTGCGCTGCCGCTTTCTTGAAATCAGCTGAAAAGCCAAGCTGGCGTGCGACTAAATTCTGTGTGCCGAGCGGCAAAATGCCCAAGATGATATCGTCACGTCCCAGTATTTGTTCCACTGCCGTAACGACTGTGCCGTCGCCGCCGCCGATCACGAGACCGCGATTTTGTCCGGCATGTTCCGCGGCCCAAGTTTTGACTGTTGCCGCAACATCCTTGCCTTCGACATAGGTGAATGTGCCAGCCTTGTCACCAAACTGCGTAAGAATCTCTTTTCGTACCGTATCTTCACCATGATTCAGCACAGTGCCTCCACGACGATTAATAATGAAGTCAAATACTTGCGCAGTTTCAGATGACACGTTAGAGCTCCTTGGGCCAGTATTCTGTTAATAGAATATATAATATGGATAACCGAAAGGGGGATAAAAAGCAATATATTTCTGTCCGGCGTATCTACGAAAAGGCTTTGTTTTAATTATTATGAAATATATATTGACATATATATAATATCCATTATAGTACCTGCCTATTAACTACAATATTTGGAGAGTTGTCACATGGCCGCACAAACCGCAACAAGCACAAGCACCGAAACTGATGTCCAGCCGGAAGGCGCTAAAGTTTTAAAAGCCACGACAATCGGGTACATGATCCCGACCGCTGGGTGGTCTGCATTGATGATCGCCGGAGGTGTTACGCTTGCCGTGACGACCGGCGGTATAGGGCTTATGGCTCTGGGCGCTGCCGCAGCTCTTGTCGGAGCTCAAAAAACCTATACACGCCTGCGCAAATTGCGTGCCGTCAGCAGGCCCGCCGGTGAGGGACAGCATGAAATAACCGTTGCGCTCACGCGTCCGTCAAAACTGACAGAGAACCCGGCTTTGCAGCTGGCTGCTGGTGCGGTGGTTCTGTCTGCCGGTATTGCCCTGACTGTTGCTTCGGCCGGCGGTGCGCTGGCCGGATACATGATCCTCCCCATGCTTATCTCCGGCGGCTGGGGCACGCTGCGGGGCGGGTTCAGGCTGGGCAGAAAGGTTCTTTTTAGAAAAAAAGAAAAAGCAGCGGCTGCTAACGATGAAACAGGCGAGTCATCTACGTTTAAGGTCACAATGCAGGACGGTTCACTTAAAAATGACCTGCAATCTTTGTTACCTGCAAAGAAAAAGTTTGACTCTGCCGCAAGAAAGTCTTTCGACGCCACCGTGAAAACCGCGGAAGATCTGCGTCAAAAACCAGAACCTGTCGCCGCCCTAAAGCGGTAATGAACAGGCTGACAGCTCTTAATTTTTAGCGGGGTATAGCACCTGTCATATGGCGCTTTTCCTTGACGGGGACCGCGCGTTGCGCAGTATCCCCGCCGCCGGCTTGTGTTTCTTTCAACTTCTGTTCTTCCTTCAACAGGTAATCCTGTAAGCGTTTTGCTTCCTCGATAGACGGCAATCCGAAGAAGCTCTGCCGCAGTTGTTCCAGGTTTTCCTGTTCCAGGAATCTGATGCGCAGTTGCTGCTTTTCAGGGGAAACTTTCCGTGCGCTCGAGCTGTTAAAGATGTCCCTGAGGTGCCAGAAAACATGCTGGATAGAAGGCCTTAAATAATCTTCAATCGCAATCCTGCGTGCTTCATTCCCGCCTATCTCCGCACTTATCTTGTTAAAATCATACTTCGATTTACCATTGAAGCTGCCTGTCTTTTTATTTCTTTTAATAATTCCGGCAATCATTGCGTCATTGCGGAAAGCTTCTACAAGGCTGTGCGCCTGCCCTATTGTGTCTTCGATTTCGGCAATTTTTGCCGAAGGATCTTTTGTCCGCAGCGACAACCCGTGCAAGGGATGTTGCGGATCCTGCTGTTGCGCGACAAAGCCCGAATAACCAAGACTGGCTTCCGGAACCATCATCAATACCCATTTACTGTCTCCCGGTCGGCAGCGGGCAACCTCCTGAAGCTCGTTCAGAAAATTCTTATAAGCATGCGCTTCTTCCGACAACAGAATAAGGTTGCTAAAATGATTAACACTATAAGTCGGCTCGCTGTCCGGAGGCATGAGTGGATCGACTTCTTTCCTCGTGGATAATTGTCCTGCACCAGCCCGCTCAATGATATGATCAACATTCATGAAGTAAGGGACACCATCCTCATTAACAGGAGCACGCCCGGCTTTCATCCGCTTTATACCACGTTCGCAAATACCAAGAGCCCTTAATTCTTCTGAATGATCATTTGCAAGAAATGCGAAAAAAGAATGCTGGACCCTTGATCCAAATTCTTTCCAGACGGTGTCATTCTCAGCTCTTTTTATTTTTGAATATAAAACCGGTGCTAGAACAAAACCTTTTGGAATGTTCTCAATCACCTCGTCAAACTGCTGCAACCTCTGGACCGCAAGGGGGTAGGCAATGTCAAACAGTGTGGGTCGTGAGTTGTCAGGGTGAGCTTGCTGGCAGGCTTTGGCCAGAGCCTTTACTTGCGAAGCTAGGCGGTCACGGATTTGGGCAATCATCTGGTCTGCGGCAGGCGGTGTTTCTGTGACGCCGTCGCCAAAACCGCTTTCTGCAGTTAATGCAGTTATGGTCTTGGTATCCGCTTTCCTGTCTTCTGTGCCCGCAATCACGCTGCTTATATCCCCCGTCTTCGTGGTTCAATTGTATCATACGCAGTATAATATGTTAAAT
>PLXM01000076.1 GCA_003153235.1 Rhodospirillales bacterium | reverse complement strand
GGATAAATCACCCAGCCCGTTCCGGCACCGGGGCCGACAAAGATTGAGCCGCCAAGAAGCAGGAAGGCAGGCACCAGTAACCAGAAACTCAGGTTGTTCATGCGCGGAAACGCCATATCCGGCGCGCCGATCATCAGCGGGATAAACCAGTTGCCGAAGCCGCCGATCAGGGCGGGCATCACGACAAAGAAGACCATGATCAGGCCGTGCGCTGTCACCAGAACGTTCCATTGCTGGCCGTCTTTAATATATTGAAGACCGGGATGTGCGAGCTCCGCGCGCATCAGCATCGAGGCCGCGCCGCCGATCATTCCCGCGCAAACGGAGAAGATCAGGTAGAGCGTGCCGATGTCCTTGTGGTTGGTTGAGCAGAACCAGCGAGCAAAAAACCCGGGTTTGTGATCATGTCCATCATCATGGGAATAGCCTGACATTATTTATCTCCTGCTTTTTTATTCTTAGTTTTTGCGGGGGCTTTTGCCGGTATCTTTACAGGGGTCTTCTTATCTGCGGCGGGCGCTGCAGCGGCTTCGCCGGGCATCTTGCCGCCCTGCTTATGCACCCATTCGGCGAATTCCTGTTTGGACACAGCCTTTACTTCGATTGGCATGTAGGCATGGCCCTGACCGCAGAGCTGCGAGCACTGGCCGTAGAATGTACCTTCTTTGTCGATAAGCACCCATGTTTCATTGATGCGTCCCGGAACGGCGTCCATCTTGACACCGAAAGCCGGCACGGCCCACGAGTGGATCACGTCTGTTGCCGCTGTCAGGATCTTGATCTTTGTGTTGACGGGCAGCACAACGGGATTATCAACTTCCAGCAGGCGCGGCTGACCGGGCTTCAGGTCCTTGTCCTTGACGATGTTGCTGACAAAAGTAATGTTGCCATTGTCCGGATATTCGTAGCTCCAGTACCACTGGTTGCCGATCACTTTCAGCGTCATTTCCGCTTCCGTTGTTCTGTCGACATAGTAAAGCATTTTCATGGAAGGGATGGCCATGATGGTCAGAATGAAAACCGGAATAAGTGTCCAGACAATTTCAAGCACCGTGCTATGCGTTGTTTTTGACGGGACCGGATTAACCTTGGCATTGTAGCGGACAACAATCCACAGAAGGAGTGCCAGAACGAAGAGTGCAATCGCCGTGATC
Source organism: Rhodospirillales bacterium (assembly GCA_003153235.1). Classification (GTDB taxonomy): domain Bacteria; phylum Pseudomonadota; class Alphaproteobacteria; order Micavibrionales; family UBA2020; genus PALSA-926. Next base: position 9,748 of record PLXM01000076.1, on the reverse strand, counting down.
AGGATGAGGAGATTGTTGTGGAACTCGATCATGCGCTCTTTCATCGGAGAGGCAGCGGCTTGCAGGTCGAACCCGCCCGGTTCAGGTTGCCCGAGAACCGCATAGGCGGGCATCGTCGCCAGCATCACAGACAGGAACGCAAAAGGCGAACTCAATTTTTTCCAGAAATTTATTGTTTTTTTCATTTTTATATCCATCTCAGGAGGGAAAGTTTTGGAAGGTGAGATACTTCGAGAGTTTATAACACCCTGAAAGAAAATAGTTAAGCCCTGTTAGACAAAAAATAAATTACATAAGTCAGGAGGCATACTTCATGCCATCAGAAACGCATGCCTGACGCCAGAAGGGCGCGGAGCTCCGAGAGGCCAAGCTTCTTGTCGGCGCTGGTTGTATAGGGCTTTTGAAGGGCTGACGGGTGCATTTTAAGCTCTTCGCCGATTGCCGCCAGCGTTTCGGCGAGTTCGGGTGCTTTGGGCTTATCGGACTTGGTGAGTACAATAACATAAGGCACGTTGGCCTTGTCGAGCATGCCCATGGTCTCCAAATCGATATCTTTGAGTCCGTGGCGCGAATCAATCAGCACGCAAACCCTTTTTAGCGTCGAGCGCGTGCGCAGATAATTTCTCACCATATCGTTCCAGGCGTGGACTTTTTCTTTTGAGGCAGAGGCGTATCCGTATCCGGGCAGGTCGACCAGATAGATTGTGCCGCCTAGGTCAAAGAAATTGATTTGCTGCGTGCGCCCCGGCGTGTTGGATGCGCGGGCGAGACCTTTACGACCCGTGAGCGCGTTAATGAGTGATGACTTGCCGACATTCGAGCGCCCGGCGAAAGCGATCTCCCCGACGGTTGGCGGCGGCAGGCTCGATGTAATTGATGCAGCTGTGGCAAAGCCGCATTCCTTGCGGAAAAGCAGTTCGCCCTGTTTGATAGCCGCGTTATTTGCCGGCTGATCCGTGATCTTATCCATTAGCGGGAGGCTGTTTCTTTTTGCGCCGTTCGCTGTGGCCGCGCAGCAGTGAGACATCCTGACCGCCGATCTTGCGTAGGATATAGTATTGCTGCAGAACGCTGAGCGCGTTGCTCCATGTCCAGTAGATCACCAGTCCGGCCGAGAATTTTGCAAACATGAAAGTAAAGATGAACGGGAAGTATGATTGCAACTGGTTCTGCGTTTTGTCGGGCATGGGGGGCGCGAGGCGCTGCAGCAGAATCATCGTCAGGCAGTAGAGGCAGGGCCATGCGCCAATGCTGTAGGGCGGATTCCATGGAATAAGGCCGAAGAGCGTGAATATGTTCGTCGGATCGGGAGACGAGAGGTCGTGAATCCAGCCCCAGAACGGTGCGTGGCGCATCTCGACAGACAGCAGGATGGATTTATAGAGGGCAATGAAAATAGGGATTTGCACCAGCATCGGCCAGCAGCCGCTGAACGGATTGACATCCTCCTTTTTGTATAGCTCCAGAAGTTCCGCCTGCAGTTTATCCTTGTCGCTGCCATACTTTTCTTTCAGCAGCTGCATCTGCGGGCCTATCTTCTTCATGCCGGCCATGGAGCGGTACGATTTGCTGGCAAGCGGGAACATGGCTGTGCGGATGATCACCGTCATGCACAGGATGGCGAGCCCCACATTACCGGTGAGGTCCATCAGCCAGTGCAGCAGGAAGAAGAACGGCTTGGTGATAAAAAACAGTTTGCCGAAGTCAAATGTCAGATCCATGTGCCTGAAGCCATAGAGCTTCTGGTAGGCATTTATTAAAGGCATGTTCTTGATGCCGGTGAAGATGAATTTTTTATCTTCCACTGATTTTCCGGGCGCAAGCGTTTGCGTGCCGCTGACGATATCGGTCTGAAAGGATTGTGCGGTGCCTGTTGTGCTGCCGATGATGCGGGCGTTGAATTTCTCGTCGGGCGCGGGGAAAACTCCCACGAACCAGTATTTGTCGGTGATGCCCAGCCAGCCATGCACATCATCGCTTTCAAGCGACTTGCCGCCGATGATGTCTTTGTAGGTCAGTTCCGTCAGCTTGTCATCAAGGTCTGCCAGTGGGCCCTCATGCAGGTACATGTTCGCGCCGTAACCCGGCGGCAGGCTGTGCCGCGAGATCAGATGCCACGCATTGAGCTTTATCTCCGAGGTTGTCTTGTTGGTGACTTTTTGCGTAACGGTGAAGAGATAATTTTCATCAAGGGCGATGGTGCGTTCAAACAGCAGGCCGTGGCCGTTGTCCCATTGCAGCGTGACGGTGCTGCCGGTCACAAGTGTTTTTGCGCTGCCAGCGGCAAGGCTCCAGACCGTTTTTGCATCAGGCAGCACGGCTGTTTTGTCATCGCTTGTCCAGCCGCTTTCGATGTAATAAGCGTCTGCCGTTCCCGAAGGCGAGAGCAGCGCGACATGTTCTTTTTTCTCGATAGTTAAGTACTGATCATTCAGGGACAGGTCGTCGATACGCGCGCCGGCAAGCGAGATTGAACCTGTCACTTTGGCCCCGTGAATGGGAACGCGTGATGTGGCGGCTATAACGTCGGCGCGGGGCTTGATGTCCTGCTGGTCAGGCACGGGTGCGGGGATGGATTGCTGCGCCTGCTGCGATAGTGCCTGCTGTGATTGCGGCTGTATCGGCTGCTGTTGCGGCTTCTGGAAGAAAGTCTGATAGAGAAAAAGCAGGGCCAGCGCAACCACGGCAAACCTGACCAGGTTTGCGGTATCCTCTTTATCATTCGGGGATGGAGATTTCATGGCCCAGTTCTTTCCTTATCGGCTCTTTCTTTCGGGCACCGGATCATAGCCTCCGGCATGGTAGGGATGGCAGCGGCAGATCCGCTTGATGCCGAGGAAGCTCCCGTAGAGAGCGCCAAAGCGGCGGATGGCCGTTGCCGTATAGGTCGAACACGTGGGGTGGTAACGGCAGCTCCGCCCCATGATTGACGAGAACAGATATTGATATACACGGATAAATCCTAAAAGGAAACGGGAAAGCAGACTCATGTTTCCACCCCCATATTCCTGAGCCCCTGTAAAAAGTCCTGCCTCATCAGTGAAAAGTCCCGTTCGGCAGCCGAAGCCCGACCGATCAGCACGATATCCCAGCCGGAAAGCTTTTCCGGTGTTTCATATAAGCGCACAATTTCACGCAGGCGGCGCTTGGCGCGGTTGCGCGTCACGGCATTGCCGACTTTGCGGCTGACGGTGAGGCCAAGACGAAAAGAAGATTCTGTATCCTCGCGTTTAAGAGCCTGCATAATAAATGAAGGGAACGCCCACTTTTTTCCCTGGCGCGTAATACGCTGGAAGTCGGCGGAATTTTTCAGGGAGGGCGCTATAGTACGTTTGACATGCGCGGCATGTGTGGCGCACATAAAATCAACTACGCCGAAAGGCGTGCCCGACCCTTTGCGCGGCGGTTGGCCAGAATTTTGCGGCCATTCATCGTCGCCATGCGGCTTCTGAACCCATGGCGGCGTTTGCGCACCAGTTTGCTGGGTTGGTATGTACGTTTCACAGTCAGTCTCCATTATTCGGACATTATTCAAGAGGTTGTTGTATAAGGTGCCGCCTCTGTACTGTCAAGCTATCTTTGATTTTATGGCAAGATTATTACCTGAATGGTCGTATTCGTTAATTATTTTCATAAAATTGACTGTAAAATCAATAAATTAGTTAACCTATTCCGCTATACTCATACTATGGGGGAGTCGCTATGGCGAAGAACATAAAGATCCTCGATAGACAGTTTATTCCCGCAGGTACGATTATCATCGAGCAGGGGACAATGGGCAGCCGTGCATTCATGGTGGAAACCGGTTCGGTCGAGGTCTTCATTGAGGATGAGAACGGAAACGAGATCACTCTGACAGGACTTGGCCCCGGCGCCATGGTCGGCGAGATGGCGGCTCTGTCAGACGGGCTGCGCAGCGCCAGTGTCCGTACCAGGGATGATTCCATCATTGTTACTATCCCGGCGCATGACTTGCATACTTCCATGAAAGCTTCGGATACTTTATATAAGCGCCTGATACGTATGATGTCTGCGCGCATGAAAGAGACCAACATGAAGCTGCTGCAAAAAGAGCAGCAATTGGTCGACGCTGAAAAATCCTCCCGGGAGAATGTGGAGAATGTTGCGGCATATCTTTCAGAAAAGCAGAGCAAGCTGAAGAAAGAACTCGCTCCCATCCTTGGACAGATCAGGGCGTCATGGGAGCAGTTCCAGCCCGGCGACTTCAGGAAAGACTGAAGCGCCCTAGCCCAGCTTTATCAGTTGATGCTGCACAGCTTTGTGGCCGAGATTTTTCAATATAGATTCTGTTTTCTCTTCCAGGTTCAGGGAGCGATATTCTTTTGTCTCATCATCCATAACTGCATATCTGTCTTCACCAATGACCTCTCCATCAAGCTCGATGCTGCCTGAGGGGTGGACTGTAATGGACACTGTAGGATAGCTTGGAGTTCCATATACCGCACCATCCGCTGTTTTTCCTGGAATAGTTGTTTCCAGTACAACGTCCGAGGTGCCTTTTTTTACAGACTTGTTAAAAGCAAGGGGCTGGGCGCCTTTGTCATTTTCTGAAAGTGCCGCCAGGGTAGTAAGCCCGTCGACCAAACCGCTCGCGGCTTGTTCTGCTTGCGTGATTTCCTCAGCGGCCTGTTTGATACCTTCTAAAACGGCTTCCTGCGCGGCGGTTGTCATTGGCATTTCAATTCTCCTCATTGTTATACGTGTGTTGGTTATAAACTTTATAAGTTTAATATTACGGGAAATATAGACCAGATTTATGTAATATGTCAACTATTATATTTCATAATTAATAAAAAAGATCGCAATGGCTACTTTTATTCAGGGATGAAAGAGCTCAAAAATTGCATTTCAAACTGATTTTTAGGCGGGGGCATAAAGACAGGAAAAGACCTATGTTATCTATTCGATTTTCAAGGCTGAATATGATAGCAAGTAAGCCATGCGCCCGTAGCTCAACTGGATAGAGTGTTGGCCTCCGAAGCCAAAGGTTATGGGTTCGACTCCCGTCGGGCGCACCAATTTAAAAAAATCGTTTATAATCATGTAGATATATATTTTTTAGCTGCAATGCCACATTTATATTTGACATATATATTTTACATATATATAATGTATCAAAATGAGATGAAAAATAATGGAGGGGATGATGCCAGATAGCGAGAAAGTGAATAAGCCGAAATCACAGGTTCTGAACTTTCTGTGGCTTAATCTGGATCTCCCGCCGCCGCCAGATCCAGAAGATGGTTCAATCCGCCAGCCGCTCCCCGAAGAATATATTGGCAATGTCCGCGCCGCAGGCATGGCACATCCATCGGCAGAGATTGATCTCTGGGTTGATTCAAAGCGTCTAACACCGCGCCAGCTGGTCTACCTCAAGCGGGAGGTGGAAGAAGGAACAACAAACGTTCATCTGAAAGATCTGCGGACAATCCCCGACTACGATAATGAGGAATTGTATAATCGTGCAGAAACAAATCCAAATTGGCGCAGTGGATATCAGGGGGTCATCTGGCTTCAGGTTGACGCGGCGAAAATCCTGATTTCCTTGCAAGGGGACTTTGAGCAGAAATTTTTTGCAGACATGGATCATTTCCATCTGGATATAGAATCAGAGAAGGTCCAGAAGATGATCGGGCAGCACGGTCTGCTGATCGGAAGCTATGACGCTAATGATATCAGTATTGAAAACCAGCTCTGGGGCTTCAACAGCACTCGCCAGAAATTCTTTGAGCAGTACTATACCACAGCCTTGCAAGATGCTTATAAGGGCAGCAATGGTTATTACTCTCTCTGCGAGAAAGTAAGGCGGGAGCTTACGTATCCAGATCATGGTCCGTCAATCCCCTTGAAAGAAATCTGTCTTCCTATCGGCAGCGAAGGCATGGCCCATGCCGTACAGCCCGGCCATGAATGGAGCGGCGAGGGCGGTGGCTGGGATGATGAAGGCAAAAAGAAAGCTCCCGCGGTTATTTCGGCTGATAAAGTTGCCGAGGTGTTTAATGGGGTTGCTGCGGATGTACAGGGAGCGGACACAGCTGTTCTGACGGCGGCTGCGACCTATCAACAGAATTTTGCAAAATGGAAACAAACGGGCCGGACTCAAAGTCTATAAACTGCAGGAGAAGATTATGTTGTTTTTCGGGAAAAAAAATAAAAAAAAGGTAGAAGCTGAGGGATATGAGACAGATGAGTCGGCTAAAGACAAATCGAAAGTCCTCAACTTTCTATGGCTCAATCTTGATTTGCCAGCGCCGCCCGATCCTGAAGATGGTTCGATCCGCCAGCCGCTGCCCGAAGAATATATAGGAAATGTACGCGCTGCCGGCAAGGCGCACCCGGCGGCAGAGATCGATCTCTGGGTGGATTCAAAGCGCCTGACGGAGCGCCAGATGGTTTATCTCAAGTATGCGGTTGAAAATGGCATGGAGAATGTTCATCTCAAGGACCTGCGGACAATCCCTGAGTATAGTAATGAGGAGTTGTACGATAGACCCGAAACAAATCCTAACTGGCGCAGCGGCTATTCTGGTGTTATCTGGCTTCAGGTCGACTCGGCAAAAATCCTGATTTCGTTGCAGGGCAAATTTGACCAGCATTTCTTCGCGGACATGGATCACTATCATCTGGATATAGAGTCAAAGCGTGTGCAGAAGATGATCGGCCAGCACGGTCTGATGATTGGCAGCTCTGATGCAACATACGTTAGCATTGAGAACCAGCTTTGGGGGTTCAATGAAACCCGCCGCAAATTCTTTGAAGAGTACTATGCCACGGCATTAGAGAATGCATATAACGGCTGGAATGGTTTTGGTCCCCTCTGCGATAAGGTATACGGAGAACTGACAGGAGGTAAGGGCGGAATTCGCCTTAAAGATATCTGTCTGCGTATCGGCAGCAAGGGCATGGCGCATGCCGTGCAGCCCGGCCACGAATGGAGCGGCAGGGGCGGCTTGTGGGGTGGCAAAAAGAAAAAAGAGAAGAGCCCTGCAGTGGTCTCGGCAGATAAAGTTGCCGAGGCATTTAATGCGGTTGCGGCGAATGACGATGGAGGCAAGGCGGATGCTTTGCCGGCGGCTACAGCCTATCAGCAGAATTTTGCAAAATGGAAACAAAGCCAGCCGCAGCTTATGAAGGGTCGTTAGTCATTCTATTAAATCTATAAAACAGAGGAAGAGCCTATGCTTTTTGGCGGAAAAAACAAAAAAGATGAATCCGGAGAGGGTAAATCAAAAGTTCTCAACTTTCTGTGGCTCAACCTTGATCTTCCTGCGCCGCCGGACCCTGAAGACGGCACGATCCGCCAGCCGCTGCCCGAGGAATATATCAAGAATGTACGCAGTGCCGGCAAGGCGCATCCTGCTGCAGAGATCGATCTATGGGTTGATTCAAAACGCCTAACGGAACGCCAGATGGTTTATCTGAAGTATGCGGTCGAAAATGGCATGAAGAACGTCCACCTTAAGGATCTGCGGTCAATCCCCGAGTACGATAAGGAGAAGCTGTATAATAAAGCCGAAACAGACCCGAATTGGCGCAACACTTACTTTTCAACCATCTGGCTTCAGGTTGATGCGGCAAAAATCCTGATTTCCCTGCAGGGAGATTTCGGCCAGCATTTCTTTGCGGACATGGATCATTACCATCTGGATATAGAATCAGAACAGGTCCAGAAGATGATCGGTCAGCACGGATTGATGATCGGGAGCGCCTATGGGGGCGGTGCCTCCATTGAAAATCAGCTCTGGGGTTTTGATCAAACGCGCCGCAAGTTTTTTGAACAGTACTGCGCCACCGCTTTAAAGCAGGCGTATAAAGGTAATAACGGCTATGAGCCGCTCCTTGATAAGGTATATGGGGGGCTGGCAAAGGGTAAGAATGCAATCCCTGTTAGTGAAATCTGTCTTCCTATCGAAAGCAAAGGCATGGCCCATGCCGTGCAGCCTGGTCACGAATGGAGCGGCAAAGGCGGCTGGTGGGGCGGTGAAAAGAAAGAAAAGGAGGCCCCCGCGGTTGTTTCGGCTGCCAAGGTGGCCAAAGCATTTAAAGCGGCTGCCGCGAATGACCAGGGAGTTAAAGCGGCGGTTGTACAATCCGCTGCTGCCCCCAAGCCCAAGGCCGTAAAGTCACAGATGGCGGGCTAAATTACTTCCCCCGCTGGTTACGGTTTGGCAGGATTGGAGACTGTGTCTGCAGCCGATTGCGCCTGCTTTTTAAAGGTGAGGGGGTTGGCGATATTTCTCAGGTATTCTTTTCCGCCGCCGGTTCCCTGAATGACAAGGGTTCCGTAGTTGAATATCCGCCCGATAATGCTCTGGTCTTCAACAATGCTTTCAATCTTGCTGTGATTAAGCTCCATGGTGTCGCGGCTGATCAGGCCCTTTTTAAAGATGACGCGCTTGTTGGTGACAGCCAGTTCGGTCGATAGCTTTATAACGAATGCTTTTATAAGCTGCATAAAGGCATACAAGGACGCTACTCCGCCCAAAAGGATAAAGGCAGGCATGCCGGACTTGTGTGCCAGCTGCAGCAGGAAAATTGAAAGGAGCATATAGAAAAAGGCCGGAAAGAAAATACACCAGTGCAGTTTTCCGGTGTAGACAATGCGTTCGCCGTCAAGAAGATCTTTTTGAATATAGCTCATTTTCCCCCCATTGTGTTAGCTAGCCTTCGACTTTCAGGGTTGCTCTTTCTGCCTCCAGAGTCGGGGCAAGCTGTGGAATAAAGTCCGGCAGCGCGGCATGTTTTTTATTGAGGCAGGCGTCTTCAATGGTGTTACAGAGCGTGAACATTTTTTTCATGCCGATGGAGCCGGCCACCGATTTTAGGTCATGCGCCGCCTGCTGCAGAAGGTCATACTCGCGATGCTCGAAGTCCTCAAATATTTTCTGCATCAGGAAGGATATCTCGTTCAGGCAGTTCTGGATATGATCGTCCATATAATCAGGGCCGAGAGCGGTCTGAATACCAGAGAGTTTCTCGTTGGCGGCAGGTATGTCATCTTCGAACTTATAGCCGACGCGATGGATCGTCTTGATATACTGCGGGCTTGCCGGATCTTTTTCAATTTTCCGGCGCAGCTGCGAAATGTGCCAGTCAACAATGCGGCTTTCGGGCAGCGTATCCGCGCCCCAGCAGCGGTCGAGGAGGGTATTACGGTCAAAGGCTTTGCCCTTGTTGTCATGAAACAGCCTGAGGACATTGATGTCGCGCAGGCTGAGTTCTATGACCCGACCTTCTTTTTCGGCGCGTAATTCGCGCGGTGTTACCTTGAGGTCTTTCAGCCAGAAAGGCTGGTCTTCGGCATTCTCGGCTGTTGGTTTGGCGATGATGCAGCGCCGCGTAATGGCCCGGATGCGGGCGATCACCTCCGGAACGTCGAAGGGCTTGACGATATAGTCATCGGCCCCGACTTCCAGTCCGATCACCTTGTCCACCGTTTTTGACTTGGCACTGATGAAAATGATGGGTGTCTTGCTGTCGGTCTTGCGGATTTCCTTGCACACATCGTAGCCGGACAGGTCTTCCATCATGATGTCGAGACAAATGAAGTCCGGTGTCTGCTTGGAATAAAGTTTCAAAGCCTCCGTCCCGTCTTGAGCGGACAGTATCTGATACCCCTCGTGATCGAGAATGTCACATAGCTGCTTGAGCATCTGGGGGTTATTTTCAGCAACAAGAACTTTCATGGACTCTATAATAACCCGACATTCGTTAACGATCCATGTTT
>PLXM01000177.1 GCA_003153235.1 Rhodospirillales bacterium | reverse complement strand
GTCGTGATGGGTTCCGGTCAGGCGCTTGAAAATATGAAATCCCTCCAGAGAGTTCTTATCTCTCGGTATTAATTGTCTTTTGACAATATTTTTCAGGGGCTTGCCAAAATATCCGGTTGTATTTATTAAGGACTCCTTGCTATAATATAACTGGGGCTATCTTAGGAGTTTATTGTGCCGACTCAGCGCTCACAGAAACCTGTTATACAGTCTATGCCGTTCAAGACTGTCACCTTGCGCGCGACGCCGGCGGTCCTCATTTTGCTTTCCCTGACACTCATGGTGCTGCACAAGGCCGACACGCTGCCAGTCGAGCGTATCCGCGCTGCGGCCATGGACATAGCAGCGCCGGTATTGTCGGCGGTGTCCGCGCCTTTCACGGCGCTGGTCGATAACATGGACAGCGTGACGTCGCTGCGCGACCTTAAGGCGCAGAACATCCGGCTTGAAGAAGAAAACGAGAAACTGCAGAAGTGGTACGAAGCTGCATTGAAGATGCAGGCAGAGAACCAGAGCTTCCGCGAACTGCTGAACGTCAAGGCCGATCCGGCGCTGACATTTGTGACCGCGCGGGTGATTTCCGATGCCGGCGGTTCTTTCGTTGAAAGCGTCCTGTTGCCTGTCGGCGCGCGCGACAAGGTGCAGAAGGGTAATGCAGTGATGTCAGGTTACGGTCTTGTCGGCCGCGTGATGGAAGTCGGGCAGAGCGCATCCCGCGTGCTGCTGGTGACCGATCTGAACTCGCACATCCCCGTGATTCTGCAGAACACGCGCATCAAGGCCATTTTGGCCGGACAAAACCAGGAACTGATGAAGCTGGAGCGCCTGCCGCCGGATAGCGGCATGACGGTCGGCACACGCGTTGCCACGTCTGGCGACGGCGGGCAGTTGCCGGCAGACTTGCCCGTCGGCACGATCGTTTCTGTCGGCCCCGACGGCGTCTGGGTGAAACCGTTGTCCGACATCGACAGGCTGACATATGTGCAGGTTGTCAACGCGGAGATTGACCAGTCTCTTGTCACCGGCGATGTCGCGCCGATGGCATCAAAAAATAAATAATGACAGCCGAATGGCATGAAACGTTTCTGAGGATGGTCGGGCGCTGGGGGCTTGTCCTTGCGGTGATGCTGGCACTGGTTTTGCTCAGCGTCATCCCTTTCCGCATCGTGCATCTGGGGGAGATACGCCCTGTTTTCATGCTCATGGCGGTTTACTACTGGTCGATCCTGCGCCCCGCGCCACCGCTGGCGGTATTTGCCATCGGTCTTGTTCTCGATCTTTTGTCGGATTATCCGCTCGGCATGAATGCGCTGGTGCTCGTCGCCGTGCAGGCGCTGACCGGCAGCCAGCGGAAGTTCCTGCTCGGTCAGTCGTTCCTCGTGATCTGGGCCGGTTTCGCGCTGGTGGCGTTTGGCGCGGGAATCCTGCAATGGGGATTGTTCTCGCTATTCAACATGACCCTTGTGTCGGCCAAATCTATGCTGATCAGCGCAGCCCTGTCGGCCTTTTTATTTCCGCTATCGGTACTGCCGCTGGCTGCTGTATATAAAGCGCTGGCGGACGACCTGACAACCATGCCGTAGCCGGATTTGGATTTTGCATGAACCGCGATATGGAGAGACATAAGGAATTTTCCCGCCGCGCCCTGATACTGGGCGCGGGGAAGGTCGCCATCTTCGGCACGCTCGGCCTGCGCCTTGCCTACCTGCAGATTTTCGAGCGGCAGAAGTTCCAGACGCTTTCCGACAAGAACCGCATTAGTTTAAGATTGCTGCCCGCACAGCGCGGCGAGATCATGGACCGTTTCGGCGCACCGCTGGCCGTCAACAAGCAGGACTTCCGCGCACTTTTGGTTCCTGAACAAGCCGAGGATGTCGAGGAGACGCTTGCGCGGCTGGCAAAGCTCATCCCGATCAGCGATGAGGAAAAAGAAGAAGTGCTGGCGGAGATTGAAGATCACCATCCGTTTGCACCCGTGCTGGTGAAAGAAAACCTCACATGGGATGATATGGCGAAGGTCGAGCTCAACCTGCCTGATCTCGCCGGCGTGTCGATGGAGGAAGGGCAGCTGCGCTCTTATCCGCTGGGCACGGCTACAGCGCATATCATCGGCTATGTCGGGCGCGTCGATAAAGCTGAAATGACAGATGATCCAGCAATGAGTATCCCGGGGTTCCGCATTGGCAAAACCGGCGTGGAGAAGAAATACGACGAAACACTCCGTGGCGAAGCGGGGCAGGTGCAGGCGGAAGTCAACGTCGTCGGGCGCGAGATCCGAGAATTGTCGCACTCCGAAGGCAAGCGCGGCCACAGGCTGACGCTGACGCTCGACTCCGACCTGCAGATGCAGTGTCAGGAGTATGTGGCGCGGCAGAACAGCGCCGCCGCCGTTGTCATGGATGTGCACACAGGCGAAGTCTATGCGCTGTGCTCCTATCCGAGCTTTGATCCGAATGTGTTTTCCACCGGCATCCCTGCCGATTTGTGGGAGGAGCTGCTGGCTGACCCGACCAATCCGTTGACCAACAAGGCCGTCGCGGGCCAGTATCCGCCGGGCTCGACGTTCAAGATGGTCACGGCCATGGCGGGACTGGAGAGCGGCGCAATCAATGTCTCTACCCGCTTTTACTGCCCCGGCTACTACATGCTGGGCGACAGGCCTTTCCATTGCTGGAAACACAGCGGTCACGGCAGCATCGATGTTGTCGGCGCCATCCGCGAGTCCTGCGACACGTTCTTTTACGAGACAGGCAAGCTTGTCGGAATTGATGTCCTTGCAAAAATGGCGCACCGCATGGGGCTGGGCGGCAAGCTGGATTTCGACGTACCGGGCGAGGGCGCCGGCATTATCCCTGACCGCGCCTGGAAGATGAAACACTACAAGCAGAAGTGGGAGCAGGGCGAAACCATTGTCGCCGCCATCGGGCAGGGCTATGTGCTGGCGACGCCGTTGCAGCTGGTTACCATGACAGCGCGGATCGCTAACGGCGGCAAGGCCGTCAAACCCATTCTGGTGCGCTCGATAGAGGATGTCGGCAGCCAGATCCCCGAATGGCCGATGCTGGGCTTTCACAAGCCCTATCTCGACCTAGTGCATAAAGGCATGACCGAAGTGGTGAACGATCCGCGCGGCACGGCCCGCGCTTCCGCCATCAACGAAGCGCCCTACTCGATGGCAGGAAAAACCGGCTCGGCGCAGGTGCGGCGCATCACGGCGGCGCAGCGCAGTGCGGGAGTCAATTTCGCCGAGCTGCCGTGGAAGTTCCGCGACCATGCTTTATTTGTGGGGTACGGCCCTGTTGACGATCCGGCTTATGCCGTGGCCGTGATTGTGGAGCATGGCCTTCATGGCGGTTCTGCGGCCGCGCCGATCGCGCACGATATTTTGCTGGCGGCGCAGAAACGCGATCCACGGCGTATCCGCACGGTTGATGATACCAGCGCAAAAAACGTAACTGACGATAAAAGTGTCAAGGCAAACACGGCGGCCAAAAAGACGGAGAAAAAGCCATGAGTACAGGACGGGGCATCGGGCAGGACCACCTGACAATACCGGAGAAACTGACGCAGATCAGCTGGCCGTTTCTTGTATTATTGATGATGGTGGCGGCCGTCGGTTTTGTGTCGCTTTATTCCGCCGCGGGCGGGCATGTCGACCCGTGGGCGGGCAAGCAGGCGGTGCGTTTCTGTTTCGGCCTTATTGGTCTTGTCATTGTGGCGCTAGTGGATATCCGCTTCTGGATGAAGCTGGCCTATCCGGCCTATGCGCTGGGGATACTGCTGCTGATCTACGTCGACATCCGCGGTCATATCGGCATGGGCGCGCAGCGCTGGATCAATGTAGGATTTTTACAGCTGCAGCCGTCTGAAGTGATGAAAATCATGACGGTGCTGGCGCTGGCGCGGTTCTTCCACGCCTCGACACCGGAAGATGTGCGCAATCCTTTGTACCTGCTGGCACCGCTGGGCCTCGTCGCCCTGCCGACGGTTTTTGTCCTGATCCAGCCGGACCTTGGCACGGCGCTCACAATCCTGATTGTTTCCGGCGCGATGTTTTTTATCGCCGGCGTGCAGTACTGGATTTTCGGCGCGGTGATCGCAGGCGGATTGGCCCTGCTGCCGGTGGCGTGGCACTTTCTCCATGACTACCAGAAAAAGCGCGTGCTGATCTTCCTCGATCCGGAGAGTGATCCTCTCGGTGCGGGCTACCACATCACGCAGTCTAAGATCGCCCTCGGTTCCGGCGGTATTTTCGGCAAGGGCTTCCTGCAGGGCAGCCAGAGTCACCTGAATTTTTTGCCGGAAAAGCAGACGGATTTTATTTTTACCTTGTTCACCGAGGAATGGGGGCTGATGGGAGGGCTTTTCCTGATGGGGCTGTTCGCGATGATTATCGCTTATGGTTATTTTATTTCCTTCAGCTGCCAGAATCAGTTCGGTCGCCTGTTGTCGATGGGAGTAGTGATTAACTTTTTTGTGTATGTTTTCATCAACATGGGGATGGTCATGGGCCTGCTCCCTGTGGTAGGAGTTCCCCTGCCGATGATCTCCTACGGGGGCACGGCGATGCTGTCGGTCCTGTTCGGTTTCGGGCTGCTGATGTCGTCGCATGTGCATCGTGACGTGAAATTTACCCGCCGCGGGCTGGATATGGCCTGACGGTTATCTGAGGTGGAACGATGAAGAAGAAAAAAAGTAAAGCGGTTAAGAAGAAAGCCGGTGCTGTAAAGAAAAAGCCAGCTGCTTCACGGGGGCGCGTGCTTTCCGCCGGTGAGCCGCCATCGTTTCGCGTCGAGAATCTGAAAGGCCGCGGTGTGGGTCTGATCCTGTGCGATCATGCCAGCAGCCGCGTGCCACGCTCGCTCAAGGACATGGGCCTGAAAAAGAATATCCTGAAAAAGCATATCGGCTGGGACATTGGCGCGGAAGATGCAAGCCTGCACATCAGCCGCGCGCTGGACATGCCCGCGGTGCTGGCCCAGTATTCACGGCTGGTGATAGACCTCAACCGCGCGCCGCATCATGCCGAATGTATGGTAGAGACGAGCGACCGTATCAAGATTCCCGCGAATGCCGTGCTGTCCAAAAAAGACCGCGAGCGGCGGCTGAAAGAAATTTACTGGCCCTACCAGAACAAGATCGGCAAGCTGCTCGACGGCTTTGTGAAAAAGCGTCAGGTGCCGATCATCCTGGCCATCCACAGCTTTACGCCGGAGATGGAGGGTGTTCGGCGTCCATGGCAAATCTCAGTCATGTGGAAGAACGAGGAAAAAATCGCCAAGCAGCTTGTCCGCGGGATCCGCAGCAATCACCCCGACGTGCTGGTGGGAGAAAACCAGCCTTATACGCTGTTTGGCGAGAGGTTTGCGGGCTCGACGATCTGGCGCCATGCGGAAGAGCGCAACCTGCCTTATGTTTTTGTCGAGTTTCGTCAGGATCTTGTGGATACAAAACAGAAGGCCGCTTACTGGGCGGATATTTTCCTGCAGGCATTGCAGCCGGTGCTGGAAAACTCAGAAACATTCGCGGGTCGAAAAATAAAACCTTCCAAGAAGTAGACATAATGCCTTATGGAGACCAGTGCCTGACGCCATGACGAATGGTTCGGTTTCAGGCGTATTAATGCTTGGTTTTTTGCGGGCTATTGATATAATCCAGCCATTCTATTTTAAAGAATTTTGACGGGAGGGATGACCATGAAATTCACCATTGATCGTGCGGATCTTTTGCGGGCCCTCAACCACGTGCACAGCGTCGTCGAACGCCGCAACACTATACCAATTTTAGCCAACGTCATGTTGCGCGCCGAGAAAGATTCTCTCGCGCTCACTACCACTGACATGGATCTTGAAATCGTTGAATCAGTCGCGGCGAAATCTTCGGCGGCGGGCTCGACGACAGTTCCCGCGCATACGCTCTACGACATCGTGCGCAAACTGCCCGATGGCTGCAGCGTGGAAATCTCCAGCGCGGCAAACGACACCACGCTGCAGGTCAAGTCCGGCAAGTCTACTTTCCGCCTCGGCTGCCTTTCCATGGAAGACTTTCCCAAGATGGGATCGAGCGAAAAATTCTCCTACAGCTTCTCCATTCCTGCCGCTGACCTGCGCATGCTGGTTGACCGCACGCGCTTTGCCATCTCGAATGAAGAAACACGCTATTACCTGAACGGCATTTACCTGCATGCTGCAGAAAACGAAGGCGTCGCCGTGCTGCGCGCTGTCGCGACCGACGGCCACCGCCTTGCGCGTTTCGAAATGCCGCTGCCCAGCGGCGCGAAGGACATGCCCGGCGTGATCATTCCGCGTAAAGCCATAAATGAAATCCGCAAGCTCATCGATGAGGCCGGCGATTCAATTGAAATCGGCCTGTCCGACAACAAGCTGAAATTCTCGTTCGACCACATTGCGCTCACCACCAAACTCATCGATGGCACGTTCCCCGATTACGACCGCGTCATCCCGAAGAACAATGATAAGGTGCTGGAAGTGAACCCCGCGATATTCGCTTCCGCTGTTGACCGCGTCTCGACGATCTCCAGCGAGAAATCCCGCGCCGTAAAACTGACGCTCAGCGGCAAGACCATGACACTCTCGGCCAATTCGCCCGACAGCGGCAGCGCTTCCGAAGAAATCGAAGTGCGCTTCAGCGCCGGCCCGATGGAAATCGGTTTCAACTCCGCCTACCTGATGGATGTGGCGAAGCAGATCGAGGGTGAAGGCTGCCGGATATCATTATCCGACCCCGCCTCGCCGACGATCATCCAGGATGTCAGTGACACATCGTCGCTCTACGTCCTGATGCCGATGCGGGTTTGATAACTATCTGAAATATATATATTATTTTTACTTTTCTTGACACCTGCGCCGTTATTTATCATAATAATAGCAAGGGGTATCCAATTGAAAAAGCCAAAAGAGATTCTCGACAGTAAAGGCCAATTGAAATCAGCTTTCATGCGGGTAGCCTATCCGGCGCAAACGACGCTGATGCGTTACATGTATTTTGGCACCTTGCAGACAGCCATCATGACCAGTGCTGATATCGCTGCGGCACGGAAAGAAAAACGTGCTGCGCAGCAACCTAAACCGGATAAACCTTAATAAATTACCACATTTTCGGGGAGGTCATGCCGAGCGCCGTTTTCAGGCAGCTCACTGCATTTGCATTAGCGGACAAAACTTTTGCGGTGTTTGCAAACACATCACCGACGCTCTGCACCTGATGCTGTTTTGCAATATCCAGCAGCGCCAGCGCTTCAGTGTTGAAGCATGATGACACTTTCTCAAGGCGCGTACCTGCGTTTTGCGCGGTATCGTTTCCGCCGGGAGACAGCACCGACAGAGAGCTATCCATAGCCTGCATTTCCTGGAGTGTGCCTGCCATCAGCGAAGCAGTTGTGACCTTCGCGTTTAAGGCATCCATATTAGGTTGGTCTTTGATCGAGGTGGCGGCATCGCAAGTGGCATCCGCCAGCTTGTCGAGTAGCATCTGCTTCCCCATCGTGTTGACCGTATGATAGAGAAGCTTGAATTCGAGGTTGAAAGTCCGCATATCCGCGGCTGCGGCGTCGAACTTTTCGCCCAGTGTTTTTTGCGCGGCTGCTATGTCTGTGTCGGCTGTCATAGATATGCTCCTTTAAAACGTTACGAAAAATAATATATTTCATAATACAAAGCAACAGTTATTTTAGAAATAATAAAATTTCTAATATTATCAATTAGTTAATAACAGTGATATTTGACGGAGAGGGTGATTACTGAACGACAACCGAGCAGCCTGAATCATCGCAGTTCTGGCTGACCTGATAGGTTGATTCTTTCAGGAGTGGTGCAAGACGACCCGAGATATAGCTGGCAAGGGCCTCATCACTCATATTTGCAGGGGGTGTCGCTGCTTGCTGCGTCGAAGCAGGGGCAGTTCCGGCCTTCGCCATGACAGGCGCCAATACCAGAAGTGCCAGCAGAGTCAGTATGATGCGCTTGTTTTGCAAAACGGTATCTCCTAATTTTCTTTAAGGTTACTAGTGTGGTCTGACCCTGTTTGGAGCATAGCTATAGTGGCCGCTAACTTGCATGCTTGTTCCGAAGGCGAGCTCGCAGGCTTCTTTGAAAGCCTTATTCAGTCTTTTAAATTCCTCCGGTGTCGCGACGATCGGCTTGGTGACGTTCCACCAGTATGCGCCCCGGTCGCTTCCGGCGTGGAGGTCTGCATCTTTGCCCAGCACGCGCTCACAGGCATTTTTGAAAATTCCGCTCAGGTTTTTAAACTCTGTTTGAGACATTTCCGGCTTCGACACAGTCCAGTAGGCAAAACTGGGCACATTATCGAGAGGCATCGGATCTACAGGAAGTCCCATATTTGATTCTCCATCATTAAAAGCAAGCGTTACATAGCTATAACGCCTGATCTAGCCACCCAGTTATTAACATATAATATATATTTGTCAATATGCTTTTAAGGGACGTTGCCGTTAGCGCAAGCGCTTTAATCCAGCGGCTTCACGCGCCGTGGAGAGTGTTTCGCGGGCGATCTTCCGTGCCTTGTCGGCACCAGCGGCGAGCAGCTCGTCGAGCTTCTTCGTGTCGGTCATATAGCTGTTGTAAATCTGCGTGGGCTTTTCAAATGTCAGCTCCAGTGCCTCAAACAGTTTCTGCTTCGCATCGCCATAGCCCATGCCGCCTTTTTCAAAGGCATCGCGCATCGCCTGCACTTCATTATTTCCGGCGAAGTGCGTGTACAGCCGGAAGATCACACTGCCGTCCGCGTTCTTCGGCTCGGCAGGCAGTTTGGAGTCGGTGACGATTTTCATCACCAGTTTGCGTCGTGCAGCGCTGTCCATGAAAACGGGAATGTGGTTGTTGTAGCTCTTGCTCATCTTGCGGCCATCGACGCCGGGCAGCAGATCGCCCGCCGCCTTCTCCAGCTGGTATTCCGGCAGCTTGAAGACGGGCAAGAAAGCATTGTTGAAGTAAGCTGCCATATCGCGCGTGAATTCCAAATGCTGCACCTGATCTTTGCCGACGGGAACGATATCCGTCTGCGCAACAAGAATATCCGCCGCCATCAAAAGCGGATAGGTGTAAAGCCCCATGTTAACACCGTGATCAGGGTCATCGCGGCCTTCTTCGCGGTTTTTGTCCATCGCCGCTTTATACGAATGCGCGCGGTCCATCAGGCCTTTCGGCGTGACAGCGCAGAGCAGCTGCGTCAGCTCGAAAATTTCAGGGATCTCGGACTGGCGGTAGAGGACCGTTTTGTTCAGATCCAGTCCCAGCGCCAGCCAGCAGGCCGCAACCTGATAGCTGTCGCGTCTTAACGCTTCCGGATCATGCACGGCATTCAGTGCGTGATAATCGGCGATGAATAAATATGATCTTTCGTGCGTCGCGGCCAGTTGCAGCGCTGGACGTATGGCGCCTATATAGTTGCCGATATGCGGCGCACCGGTAGGTTTAACCCCTGTCAGGATTGTTTTATCGACTAAACCCATGTCAGGCCTTCTTCCGCTTCTCTATGTGGTCTTCCTGCTCGATCACGCCCGTCTTCGAGAACAGCACCGCGAGCGCGCGTGTGGTGGGGAATTGCGACAACGTGATGACGATCATCGCCAGAATCGGGATGGCGAGGAACATGCCCGGCACACCCCAGATCATCTCCCACATCGCGAGCGAGGAAATGATAAAGATCGGGCTGAGGTTCAGGTTCTCGCCCATCAGGTAGGGGTCGAGCGCATGGCCGATGAGCCCGTGCAGTGCTGCGAGGCTGACAAAGATCATCAGGAATGTCGAGGGATCGCCGAACTGCACCAGCGCGATGATGGAGGGCAGTATGATCGAGAGCAGCGAGCCGACATAGGGGATGAAGTTGAG
>PLXM01000221.1 GCA_003153235.1 Rhodospirillales bacterium | reverse complement strand
AAACGTGGTCACCACGCCGTTGGGGTCGGTCATGGATAAAGGCAGGCCAGTAGGGTTATAGGCGGTGATGTTTGACACATGCCCCAGCGCGTCGGTCACGGTTGCAACGTTGTCTGCGTTATAAGTGTAGGCGGTGACCGCGCCCAAGGGATTGGTCACCTTCAGCAGATGGCCGATGCTGTCATGGACGAATTTCCAGATGCGTGTCTGCCCTCCTGTGACGGAGGTATCCGTCTCGGAACGGGCGAGTGGATTGCCGGATAGATCGTAGGTAAACGCTGTCGTCTTGCGCGGCGCGGTAATCGTGGCAGGCAGGTGCACCAACTTCTGGTCGTAGGCAATTGTGGTCGTACGCGCCTGCGGTGTCCCCGCCGCCTCGGTGATGCTCACAGGATTGCCGTGGCTGTCGTTCGTGTAGTTCGTGACATTGCCGTTCCAGTCGGTCTTGCTGGCCGTATAGCCGTTGGTGTCATAAGTGAAGGATTCCGTTGCAGCCGGAGTTGTCGATGATGCGGTGCGGGAGATGCTGGCGATCTTCGGCACGCCCTGCAAAGGGGTAAAGGTGTAGACCGTCTGCTGGCCGAGCGCATTGGTCACCGTGCGCTGGGTATCCGAGTCATAGGAGATCGCCACCTTCTCGGCCCCGCCGCCATGCTGGCTGCTGGTAGCGTGGTCCTGCCCGTCGAACGTCCAGCTGGCAAACACATTGCCGTTCTCATCGGTGATGGAGGCAAGATCGGAATTGTTGACGTAAGTATAAACCTGCCGGGTTACAGGGTTTGTATTATAGGTGACCGAGGCCAGCTGGCTTGAGCTGTAGCCATAGGTAAGGACGAGCGTATCGGGTGTGGTGACAGCTGAGAGCTGGCCGTTGTTATAGGTGAAGCCCAGCGTCCTGCCGTAGGAATCCGTCACGCCTGTAAGCTGGTTTTGGGCATTATAGGTGAGCGTTTGTTTATAACCGTCACGCGTGACAACGTTGATTAAAACCGCTTCGCCCGCGTTGATCTGCTGGTAGGTCTCAACGGTGTCGTTATGGTCGGTCAATATCCACATCTGGCCAGCGGCGGGCACCAGTCTCATATCCACGTCACTGTCGCTTGTGCCGGTGTTTGTGTTAAAAACAAGTTCCTGACCGTCAGCGCGTTCGGCCTCGGCTGTGCCAGGGAGAATATGCAGATAGCGGTCATAGGTCGAGCGCCAGCGGGAACCAAGCTCCACTGCATAGCTGTCACTGGCTGCAAGGCTGTTATAATAGCGCGTGAAGTCAAGCTTGTGCTGTCCCGTCGTCGTATAATCCGTGACTTCCTGAAACTTGTTGCCAGTTCCCACACTGCAGGGGTTGCCTGTTGAGCAGCCGCCCGGTTGGTCGCCAGGATTACCATCAGCTTTCGCGATAATGGTCCCACCGGAGCCAGTCCAGGTCCCTACAGCAAGAACACCTCCGACATATTGATAGGGGTAAATGAGGCCGTTATATTGCGTGTTAACAGCGATGAAAGCCACTTCGAATGGGGTATAACCGAATTGTTCAGGATCATTAGAAAATATAATACCACTATCAGGGATGCCTACATTTAAAGTCCCAAACTTAATTTGTCCGGTGCTGTCAAAAGTAAAAACACTGTTAGCGCCCAGAATACTGCTGCCGTCACCGCTGTCCATGGTCCCGACCTGTGTCGCCGTTGCGCTCCATGATGTGAGATCGCCTGGCGTTGCATGTCCGGAAGCGACAACTGAATCGGGAAGTGTAATAGTTGCCGAAATTGTGCCCCCGCCGCAAGGCGGGGAGGGGTCCCCAGTACCAATACCAGGGGTGTTTATGTCTTCGCACTGTCCGATGTCAAAGGAAACGCCTTTGTATGTATAGGTTGCAGCCTGCACCGGTCTGCCAATCCCTGCTGCAATCAGGACCAGAAACAGCAGGCTGATCATAGGCCTGTACCCTGATACTGCGGCTGCAAACGACTTCATAAACGGCCTCATAAAAGATCCCTTTGCAAAATAACGCGTCACGGTCCAGGCGTTGCCGTGATTTGGAGATTGGCAACTGATGGGTGGGCAACATTCACTGCAGGAGGCGTTGGCAAATAATATTGAGTCAGGGGTTGGGCCAATGTGATATTATAGGTTGCCGGTTGGCTGCCGTTAACCGGTCTGCCCCACATGACGTTGTAGAAGCCCTTTGTGCTCCCTGTATCACCGACATAATAATACCCGTTGCTGGTTTGAAACATGAGGATCAGGCGGCCTGCAATATATTTAACCTGAACATTCAGGGATTGCGCGGTCGGCAGACCGGCGTTGATAGTCAACGGCAAAACACAATTTTTTTGGGCAAGGGCGCAGGTCGTTTGCTGGGTTGCACTATTCGGATTGAGCTGTTTGATTGCAACCATCACCGAAGCAGCAAAAGCGGACTCACAGGGAAGAAAGGCAAGCACGGTCAGCAGCAAAACCGAAACTGAACGGGCAATCTTCCTCATCTATGTGTTCCTTAAGTTTATTCGGGCTTGAATGATGTGACAGGCTGAATTGGTATCTTTCCCATTCTACGCCCAACTCATTAAAGGTTATTTAAAGGTTTATGAATCGTAAAAAGAACAAGAATAACAAATAATTAAGATTATTTAATCAGTGTTTTTAGCCACATCTCTGAGCCAGCCTTGTTTGTGGCATATAAGGTACCGAATTAACCCGCGACTGGGTTAAGGATATTCTAAATGATGTTGGGGGTACCCATCTATGCGCCTGTTCCGTCAACCTGAACCAGGTGACTGGGATAGTGTGTTCAAGAGGGTTGCAACAGAACTGGAGAAGGCTGTCGCCCTGAAGATATCCGGCAAGTGGTCTTGGTCAAAAGCCCGCTAATATTATTTACTTATAAATGAATTACAAATATTATTGCTAATATGATAGATCCAAATACGCGGAGTAGTCCTCACCTTTGGCAAGCACGGGCGCAGGTAAATAGTACATGACAAGAGCATCAGCAAGTCAGGGGATATCATTCCCTTCCTGCCCTTTGCTATTCTTATCCAAATCTCGGGCATTAGAGTAAATAAACTCATGGATTATTTTCTCCGGGATCATTCTCTTTAGTCCAAGCTTCTCTGACTGCTCAATAATGAATTTCAAGTGTTTGAGATCTCCCTTTTTAATAGCGTTTAACAAGTTGCTTTTAACAAGAGCTTCCAGCTTTGTCAGGCGCACGACCTTCCCGCCCTCGACAAGCTCTATCTCCTTTTGCAACTCATCGCCTAAAACCTTGGTAATATTGGTCGTTACCTTCGCTTCCTTTTTCGGGCGCCCGCCACGATTACCTGACACGCCTTTTTCAAACTGGCCGCGGCTATTACGCTGGATATCAGTCATTTTATATCTCCTTCTTTGTGGAAAGTTCGTCAAACGTTTGTCCTGTGGCAGCAAGCGTGGCCTTATGTCCTGTGCGCTGCTGCCAGCGGCGCACGATCACATCGCAGTAAAGAGGGTCGAGTTCTATGAGGCGGGCAACGCGGCCGGTCTGCTCGGCTGCGATCAGGGTACTACCCGCACCTGCCGTCGGGTCAAGGATGATCCCCCCTCGGCTTGAACAGTCTTTGATGCCGTCCGCAATCATGTCGACGGGCTTCGTCGTTGAGTGAAGCGCTAGGTCACCCTTGCGCTCTTGGCTAAAACTATTGGCACCATCGTATTGCCAGACGTTGGTGCGGTTACGGCCATGTTTACCAAGCATGACGTTATTGATGTGCGGCGCAGCACCTGACTTGAATATGTGCACCAATTCATGCTGCGACCTATAAAGGGACCCCATGCCGCCGACATGCTTCACCCAGCAAGCCATGTTGAGATATGCATATCCGGCTTGTTGTGCCGCCGTGAGAATCTCGAAGCTGTGCCGCCAATCCATACACTGCATATGCACACTGCCATCTTTTGAGAACTTGCGCAGCAGCGTGAATATCGTTGCCATGAAAGCGATAAACTGTTCTGCAGACATCTCTCCGGCGCCCATGACGAATTCACGATGCTGGATGGCACCGTTACCGCAGACATGGCCCTCGATCGGAACATTGTATGGCAAGTCGCCGAAGATCATTTCTGCGCGTTCATCGCCCATCAGCTGGACGTAGGTATTTTCTTCGCGCGCATCGCTGCAGATCAGTCTGTGCGAACCCATCAGCCAGACATAGCTTAGCTGCGTTATTGCAGGCGCATCGGTAGATGGGGGTAGAGTATCATCCGCTCCTATAATGCTTTTGTTTCCAATAATTATATCCAGTTGGGCTGTTTCAAAGCCAAGATCTATCAGTTCCAACCCTAGATCCAGGATAAGAGGCGCCAGATATACCAGCTCTTCCTTAAGCGCATCCTTATACCACTCCGCATTCAAGCAGAATTGGTTGTCGGCCAAAACCAGCGCCCGCATCATCGCTTCATTTAGATGCGTGACGCGGATGACCGGGACAGATTCAATACCGAGCAGCTTCAGCGCCGCCAGCCGGGCGTTGCCGAGAACTACAAAATTATCCTTATCAACCACCAGCGGCATGATGACGCTGGATTGTTGTATAAACTTCGCCAGCCTGCGGATCTTGCTTTGCGCGTGGCGCCGGATCTGTCTGGAATAGGTCTGCAACAATGTTGTTATGACGTATTCCACGACCATTGTCGGGTATGGAATATTATTACTTTCTGATATCTGCGATTCCATTTTCATCTCCTGTGCTTTGTTTGCCGTATACAGGATTAATTTTAGCGATTCGCTGCTGAGGGGTCAGGGTCACGAAAATGGAGAAATCTTGACCCTATTTTTTAGCCAGCCGGATTTTGATCAGCTGGTCTGGATTAATAATCACTTTTCCGTTCTTTTTTATGGGCTTATCTATAATAAGGGTCTCGAAATAACGGGCTTTAATAACCAGCCACTCAATAGCCTCTCGTGAAGTCCATATATCGTTCATGGAGGGCAGACCGGGAATTTTCTTGGTCAGACCCTGTAATAGAACCTGCATCGCCGCCGCGATATGAATGACTGGCAGGCTGGGTCGCCAGATTCTCTTTTCTATATTTTCAGTTTCCTCTATGCCCGGCCCCAGAACCTCCTCCTTCACCATTACGGCAAGCTGATCGAGCGTCAGCTTCTTAATGTCTTCAGGAAGAGTCTCTGGTCGCTTACCATCACCCTCCGCTTCCTGAAAGAGGGCCATAGCCATACGTCCGGCGACTGCGCGGTCGCGGAGGAGCCTGTTCAGCCTCCGTGTATCCTTTTTTATTTCAGCTTCACTACGGAAAGCATATATCGGCTTAATCAATTGCGGCGAATTTGCCCAATCAGGATCTTGTATAGAACGGGCATATAAAATTTGGGAACAGAGAGACGCCTGCAGTGCGCCGCGCTTTTCATCGGGGGCATTTTTTGGATAAGCTAAGATGCTTAAGAGCAATGCGCCTGCTTCATAGGCCTCGAGCTTATTAAAATCTAAGACATAATATTTATCCATGGTTTGGACATCTTGTATCTATAAAGACTCGGTTCTATCTCTATTTTTCAGCAGTAACATGAAATTTAAGATGGGCCTGCTTTTGTAGATGGCTGATCACAGCAAAAAGATTGTCTGAACGCGGATTTCCGCCGGGACTAAACATTCTCATCAGGGATTTGGGCGGCGTTCCGGTTGCCTTGCCGAGCTTCTCAAAACCGACAGTGGCGTTGATATAATCACGCAGTACAGTTTTTCCGAGATCGACATCGCCGGAAATCATAGCCTGAATAGCTTCTTGTAAAAGAGCTGCACGGAATTTCGGGTCACGTTCCACGCGTGCTTTGACCAGCTCTTTAAAATCTCTTGTTAACACCATTTTATTCTCCTTTTCCGGATTTCCGGCGTTTGTAATCTTTCCATCGTGTTTTTGCGGCTTCAATATCCCGCTGTTGCTTTTTCTTTGTTCCGCCACAGAGCAGGATGATCAGCTTTTCTCCATCCTTGCCAAAATACACCCTGAACCCGGCGCCAAAATCGATGCGATATTCAAAGACGCCCTCACCGACGCCCTTGGCATTTGACAGGTTACCTTGCCCCATCCGGGCCAAGGCAACAGCAACCTTGGCACCAGCCTCATCGGAAAGCTGGTCGAACCATTCAGCGAACGGGCTCGTGCCTTTAGTTTCAAGGTAGTATTTTAACTCGATCATATTTAAAGGTAACATATACGTTACTTATTGTCAATGCTTTAGACTAATATTCAGAACCTATACCTGCCGCTCATGCGGTACGCGAACATGCCTGGCAAAATAATGGCAAATCCTTGCATTAATTCGGCGCCTGTAATCAAGCATTATTCTCCTGTTAATCACCTGATACGGACCTGATCCGCACCTGTTAAAGGACCTGCTATTTTTTAGCTTAATTTTTGTGACGTGCTGAATTCTACTGGTAACTCAGTGGGATGGACCGCTGTGAGCACTTATATTGCTCCTAAAAACTGCGAAAACACCTGTTTTTGCCTGTTATAACAGGCATTTTACCAAAGAGCTTCTATCGATAGAATGCGTGCTGCACCAACCACTCTTCCCTCCCAAGACCTTTGTGATAAAGGGCGCAGTAATGCGCGCTGTTGGCGCATACTTCGCGCATCGCATTCCTGGCCAGACTGCTGAGACACCCCTCTTTTTTGCCAAATACCACCCTTTTCTCAGTTGGCGCTTTGGCTGGTCTGACCAGATATCAAATATTTGGGAAATTTGTCTTGAGAACATCATGCTATTTTGAGACTTTCACGAATCAGCCGCCCGACAAAACCGTCGTTGCAACCTTCTCGCCGGGCAATAACGGCAATCGGCATTCCGTTAAAATGCTCATCCCGCCATATAATGCCTCGAACCAGATCCCTCAGTTTGTGAGACGGTAAAGAAAATATATCCTCGGGTGCATTTGTTTTTGGTGGCCTGATGATGAGAGTACTTTTTAAGGCACGGCTCATCTGGAACGGTGCCGTGAGAGTATAGATATCCGGGAGTGACTCAGCCCTTATATGATCTCCACCTTCCTGTTGAAGATGGCGCAAGAGATCTGCCGGCTTTATCTCGATCTTAATGCTGTCATTATGAATGATAATCTTGCAGACGAATTTCTTGATAATTTTATCAATAGCAGTTGCCGCATATTGCAATGTTGACTTCTGAAGGGCCTCATAGTTCAAAGCATGATCAAGTGATAGAATATCCGAGAGCTTGCTGGAATCTTCGATATAACCCCTGATGGTCTTTTCAATAAAGGTTTCGAATTCCTGCGCCGGTATACGGCGGCTTGGAAAGTTTGGGTCTTCCCTCCCTTCAAATTTATCCCTGCTGACATAGTACCGGTAAAGCTGCTTGCCCTTGCTCGTAAATACAGGGCTATAAAGGACACCCTTTTCATCATGAATAATGCCTTGCAGTAAAAACTCCTGGGATACCCTCTGTCGTCCTCTTCTCTCCGGTATCTCCGCTAGTTTTCTTTGCACGGAATCCCATAGTTCCATTAAGATTATTGGCGGGTGAAGCCCGTCATAAACCTGTTTCTTGTGCCGCACCTTCCCGATATAAACAGGGTTCGTCAACAGGGAATAGAGAGCACCGCGGTTGAAGCTATAACCATTTTGTGTCTTGTACTCCTCCCTATCCAGCCACATCTTCAGCTTCAGGAGACTCCCCAGTTCCAGATAAATCTGGAATATCTTCCTTGCCAGACTGGCGGCCTGTTCCTGAATAATCAGGGCACGGTTCTTTACTTCATATCCCAGCGGCACATTGCCACCCATCCACATGCCTTTCTTTCTACTGGCAGCAACCTTGTCCCTGATACGCTCACCCGTGACTTCCCGCTCAAACTGGGCAAAGGAGAGCAGGACATTCAGTGTCAGGCGCCCCATGGATGTCGTCGTATTAAATGACTGTGTAACACTAACAAAAGTGACACCGTGTTTATCAAAAACCTCCACCAGCTTTGCGAAATCCATGAGCGATCGGGTCAAACGGTCGATCTTGTAAACAACAATGATATGAACCTTACCGGCCTGAATATCCTCCATCAGTTTTTTAAGAGCGGGGCGATCCATGTTGCCGCCGGAGTATCCGCCATCGTCATAAACAGTTTTTACCGCCTGCCAGCCTTCCGTTTTCTGACTTAATATATAGGCCTGACAGGCCTCCCTCTGCGCATCCAGGGAATTGAAGTCCTGTTCTAGGCCTTCATCTGTCGATTTTCGCGTGTAAATGGCGCAGTATTTGATGGGAGGTTTCATTCTTTTTCCTGCCTCCTCTTCTTAATGCCAAAGAACAGCCATCCGTTCCAGCGTGTGCCGGTGATGGCAAAGGCAACCTCTGAAAGGCTGTTATAATGTTGCTGGCG
>PLXM01000049.1 GCA_003153235.1 Rhodospirillales bacterium | reverse complement strand
AGCGCAAGGACATCGCGCTCAACCGTTCGATGATTCCGCTTGGCTCCTGCACGATGAAATTGAATGCGACAGTGGAGATGATCCCGATCAGCTGGCCTGAATTCTGCGACATGCACCCTTTTGCGCCTGTTGATCAGGCGGAAGGCTACAGACTGATGCTGCAGGATCTGGAGCAGAAGCTTTCCACGCTCACCGGCTTTGCCGCCGTGTCGCTGCAGCCTAATGCCGGATCACAAGGCGAATACGCGGGGTTGCTGACGATTCATGCCTATCATGAAAGCCGCGGCGAGGGACACCGCAATATCTGTCTCATCCCGTCCTCGGCGCATGGCACCAACCCTGCTTCCGCCGTGATGGCGGGCATGCATGTCGTTGTTGTCGCCTGCGATACAAATGGCAATGTCGATCTCGGCGACCTGCGCACCAAGGCGGCAGAGCATAAAGATAAGCTTGCTGCGCTGATGGTGACATATCCGTCAACGCATGGCGTGTTCGAGGAAGAAATCCGTGAAATCTGCCGCATCATTCACGAATATGGCGGACAAGTTTATATGGATGGCGCGAACTTTAACGCGCTGGTCGGCCTTGCCTGTCCTGGCAAGATCGGCGCGGATGTGATGCATATGAATCTGCACAAAACATTCTGCATTCCGCATGGCGGCGGCGGTCCCGGCATGGGTCCGATCGGCGTGGCGGCACATCTCGCCCCGTTTCTGCCCGGAAATCCGCTTATACAAACGGGCGGCGAGCAAGCGGTTGGCGCGATTTCTGCCGCACCGTGGGGCTCGGCGTCCATTCTGCCGATCTCATGGGTTTATATTTCACTGATGGGTACAGAAGGGCTGAAACGCGCATCGCAGATCGCCATTCTTAACGCCAACTATATCGCGAAGAAGCTCGAGAAGTATTACACCACGCTCTACAAGGGCAAGAACGGCTTCGTCGCGCACGAGTGCATCCTTGATACAAGGCACTTTAAAGACTCCGCGCATGTCAGCGTCGATGATATCGCCAAGCGGCTGATGGATTTCGGCTTCCACGCGCCCACGATGTCATTCCCCGTGCCGGGCACGCTGATGATCGAGCCGACGGAAAGCGAATCTATGGCTGAACTGGACAGGTTCATCGAAGCGCTGGTCGTTATCCGCACCGAAATCTCCCAGCTGGAAAGTAAGGTATGGCCGGAGAACAATAACCCGCTGCATCTCGCGCCGCACACACTGGCAGACCTGACGGCAGAAGAATGGACGCGCCCTTATACGCGCCATGTCGCCGCTTTCCCCGCGCCTTATGTAGGTGCTGATAAATTCTGGCCGCCTGTGAACCGCATCGATCATGTTGCTGGCGACCGTCACCTTGTTTGCACCTGCCCGCCAATAGAAAATTACAGCGTAGCCGCTTAAGAGAAAGAGAGAAGCTTAATGTCAGCCGTCAATACCGCCGTGAACCAGAACAAGCAGACAGCCACACATAATGAAATGGCCAATGCGCTCCGTGCCCTGTCGATGGATGCAGTGCAAAAAGCCAACTCTGGCCACCCCGGCATGCCGATGGGGATGGCGGATGTTGCAACGGTGCTGTTCACGCAGTTCATGAAGTTCGACCCGGAGATGCCGACATGGCCTGATCGTGACCGCTTCATCCTTTCCGCCGGTCATGGCTCGATGCTGCTCTATTCCATCCTGCACCTCACGGGCTACGAGAAGATGACGCTGGACCAGCTCAAGAACTTCCGCCAGCTGCACAGCCTCACCCCCGGCCACCCCGAAGTGATGCCGGAAGCTGGCATTGAAACAACAACCGGCCCGCTGGGGCAGGGTATTTCGAATGCTGTCGGCTTCGCTCTGGCAGAGCGCCTGTTACATGCGCGGTTTGGCAGCGATCTGGTCAACCACTACACATATGTTATTTGCAGCGATGGTGACCTGATGGAAGGCATCAGCCATGAGGCGATNNGCCATGAGTCCTGCTCGCTCGCGGGACACCTCGGTCTCGGTAAGCTGATTGCTCTTTATGATGACAACAGTATCTCCATCGACGGTCCGACGTCGCTCTCCTTCACTGACAACACCAAGGAGCGTTTCAGGGCCTACGGCTGGGAAACGTTTGATGTCGACGGTCATGATCCCGAACAGATTGCCAAGGCTATCGCGGAGGCGCAGCTCAACGCAACAAAACCGAGCCTGATCTGCTGCAAGACCAAAATAGGTTTCGGCGCGCCGACTAAGGAAGGCAAGTCTTCCAGCCACGGTTCACCGCTGGGTGATGCGGAAATCGTTGGTGCGCGCAAGAACCTGCACTGGCCCTATCCGGCTTTCGAAGTGCCGGCGCATATCGCCAACACATGGCGCGAGGCAGGTCTCCGCTGCCAGAAAGACCGCAAGAACTGGCAGGTTCGTCTCGACCAGAGTGAAGTTGTCAAACGCGAATCTTTCGACCGCGCCCAGCGCGGCGACGTGTCGAAGCAGGTGGAAGCGCTGATCAAACCCTTCAAGGCGCGGATGAAACAGGAAGCACCGAAGATCGCCACGCGTCAGGCTTCGGGCAAGGTGCTGGAAGCATTGGTGCCGAACATGCCCGAGCTGATTGGCGGTTCCGCCGATCTGACAGGATCGAACCTCACGCTGGTCAAGGATATGGGAGCTGTCACGAAAGAGAACAACTATTCAGGCCGTTACGTTTACTACGGCGTGCGCGAACACGGCATGGCGCTGCATCGCGGGGTTATCCCCTATAGCGGCACATTCCTGTCGTTCACGGATTATTGCCGTCCCGCCATTCGCCTGTCGGCACTGATGAAACAACGCGTTATCTATGTGATGACGCATGATTCGATTGGCCTCGGCGAAGACGGCCCGACGCACCAGCCGGTTGAACATTTGTCTGCGTTGCGTTCCATCCCCAATATACTGGTGATGCGTCCGGCAGACGTGATCGAGACAGCGGAATGCTGGCAGATCGCGCTCGAGCATACGACAGGTCCGAGCATCCTTGTGTTGACACGTCAAGGGCTGCCGCTGGTACGCAAAGAAAACAGCGATGAGAATCTGACACGCCGCGGCGCCTATGTGCTCGCGGAAGCAACGGGCGCGCATGTTGTCACTCTCTGGGCGACAGGTTCTGAGATCGAGATCGCCCTCAAGGCACGCGACCTGCTGCAGGCCGAGAAAATCGGTACGCGCGTTGTGTCCGCACCGTGTCTGGAGTTGTTCGATAAGCAGGACGAGGCTTACAAGAAATCGCTCGAAGGCGGCAAAGTTACCGGCGCCATCGAGGCCGGCGTGCGCTGGGGCTGGGACAAGTATATTGGCCAGAATGGAGTTTTCATCGGCATGAAGGGTTTCGGCGAATCAGCGCCTTTTGAACAGCTCTACAAGTACTTCGGCATCACGGCGGAAGACACCGTTGCGGCGGTGAAGAAGAAGCTCTAGCGATGCCGCCGGAGACGAAAGGCCCGCAGCTTATATTGCCTGATAGCCGGTATAAGTTTTCCTATGTCTCCGCGCTGCGCGAAGGGCTGCACCTTGAGCCCGCAAAGCCGGAAGATATTCTTCTGGCAGAGAAAGATTTCCTTGAATATCTGCGGCAGCGCAGTGACATGAGCCGCCCTGTCATCCTGCCGAACGGGAAGCAGGTCAAGAAACTGCCGCAGACAGATTTATGGCTGGTGGAGGGTGCAAAATTCCTTGGCATGACCTCGATCCGCCCGCTGCTGAACGACAATCTGCGCGAGCGGGGCGGGAATATCGGCTACGCGGTACGGAAAAGCGAGCGGCAGAAGGGCCATGGCGCGCTGATATTGAAACTGGCGCTGCCGGTGGTGCGTGCGGCGGGTCTGGAAAAGGTTCTTATCACGTGCCATGATGAAAACATCGGGTCTATAAGGATTATCGAAGGCGCCGGCGGCGTGCTGCAGGACAAGATCAAAATAGAGGGCCTGCCCATTCTTGAAAGACGGTACTGGATAACGCTTTAGGGGCGCTGTTTTGGCCCTGACGCTTTTTTCTTAGCGGGAGCTTTATAAAGCAGATTTTTAATTTCTTTCATCGTGGTGTCATTGAGACGCGAGGTCCAGCCTTCCACGGGGCCGGCAAGAATAGTTTTTATTTCCTCTGTCTGCTCCGGTGTATCGGTTGGCTCATTCCACTTTTGGGCAATAAACGACGTAATCTTTTCCTGGTTTTCCGGCGTGAGAACCCAGTCCAGGGGTTTTCCGGTTTTAGCTTCAAGCGCTGCTTTTATTTTATTTACAGTTTCCGGCGAAGCCACCCATTGCATACGCACGCCGCTGGTAAGCTCAATCTGTGCTTCAGTAACTTTCAGCCCGTATATTTTCGGGACGTTAATCCCGTTTAGGTTATTCCCTGTTTTACGAGGGGTATCCAGGAAAATGTTAATATCGTCGATATTGAATTGCGAGGCAGCCCCAAAAAGAGCGTCGCGCAGTTCCCCGCCATCATTCTTGTTGATGGAAATTTTCTTCAGCTCCGGATTGAGAGCGACAAGTTCAGCCCAGTCCTTGCGGAGCCGTGCCATGACAAGCGGATCATGCGAGGCGTTATATATTTGTTCTTCGGGGTTTTTCCCCTCGACGTGGTTCCATCCGGCGTACGAGAGGAGGTAAGCCTCATATTTGCCGACCGACATCCCGCGCGGAAAAACGTAGTGGGCCGAAATGCCGGTAATTCCGGCGTGCGCTTCGAAATCCCTCGCCGGCAAAAAATTCTTGTTATTATGCGAGCAGCGGGGCTTCGATGCGGTCGAAAACTGTTGCTTAGTCTGGCCCATTATTGGCTCCGTATTTTGTCATTAAAGCTAATATTATTTGGCATAATAATTTAATTTAAAAAGCATGTCAATATAAATATGGAAATTTAACTATTTTAATCAGTTAATAAACATTCTGGCGCAGTTTAAGGATGTGTCGTACAAACAAATCGCAACATTTAAAGGGAGAATCGCCATGACAGTTAAAATTTCAATCAACGGTTTTGGCCGCATCGGCCGCCTTGTGCTCCGCTCCATCATGGAAAGCGGCCGCAACGATGTCACTGTTGTTGGTATCAATGACCTCGCGACCTCCGAGGCCAACGCGCACCTCCTCAGGTACGACACCATTCATGGCCGCTTTAAAGGCGATATCAAAGTCAGCGGCAACAAACTGATCGTCAACGGCCACGAAATTCTCATGACGCAGGTGCGTGATCCTGCACAGCTGCCGTGGAAAGACCTCGGTGTTGATGTGGCCATGGAATGCACAGGGCTTTTTACTAAGAAGGACGATGCGATGAAGCACGTCACTGCCGGAGCGCGCAAGGTGCTGATCTCCGCGCCGGCGACAGATGAAGATTTAACAGTCGTTTACGGCGTCAACCACGACAAGCTGACAGGAGCTCACGTTGTTGTTTCCAATGCATCGTGCACAACTAACTGTCTTGCGCCCGTTGCCTTCGCCATCAACAAGGCGATCGGTATCAAGAACGGTTTCATGACCACCATTCACAGTTACACCGGCGATCAGCCAACGCTTGACACGATGCACAAAGACCTGCACCGTGCGCGTGCTGCCGCCTGCAACATGATCCCGACCTCGACCGGAGCTGCCAAGGCTGTCGGCAAGGTGCTGCCGGAACTGAAAGGCAAGCTGGATGGCGTTTCCATCCGCGTGCCGACGCCGAATGTTTCCGTCATCGATTTCAAGTTCAATGCCGCCCGTCCGACAACTGTTGAAGAAGTCAATAAGGCCATCATAGATGCGTCGAACGGTTCATTGAAAGGTATTCTGGGTACATACACCGATCCGCTGGTGTCGAGCGATTTCAACCATGACCCGCGTTCTTCCATATTCGCACTTAACGAAACTAAGGTTATCGATGGAACACTGGTGCGTGTCATGAGCTGGTACGACAACGAGTGGGGCTTCTCAAACCGCATGTCAGACACAGCGACCGTTATGGCAAAATTGAAATAACTCTATTAATAGCAGCCTCAAATAACAACTTTGTATCACTTTCGAGCAGTGATAGCATTGTGCATGCTTTGATTACTTCCAGTCATTTTAGTTTGCGGAAAGGAAATAAAGATGGGTCTTGTATCGTTTTATAAAAACATGATGCGGAGCAACTATGAGATGGGGCGTCACCTGACGGAGATGCTGACCAAAAACATGGAGCCCGAAAAAGCCAGACGCCTCGGCGGCACTATTGACGCCGTGGCCGGTGCGGGCATTACGTACTTTTTTGGCCTGATGACTTTGGGGTATGTTGCCGCTGGCGCGACCGCGCTGGCGGGCATCCTGACACTGGCAGCCCCTGCTGCCATTCCGGCCGCGCTGCTGACCATTGGGGTTAGTGCCCTGTTCGGCGGCATGGGCGCATTGATGACGGCAGCAGGCTTTGGTTTCCTCGGCGCTGCCAAGGAAAAGATCCACATTCCGAGCCCGAAGGCGGTTGTTGTCGGTGCCGGCCACGCTATCGGCCACGGCGCGCAACTAGCTGCCAAACCCGCTGTATGGACATTCCGCAAGCTGCGTCACCCGTTCAAAAAGGCGCATGACGGCAAAAAAGGCCCGGACGATCCGCCGCCATCAGGTCCGAAGCCCGGTCGTCACAAGCTTTAAAAGTTAACTCTTTACCGCTTGATTTATAGCGGTGCGAGGCTTTAGGATGCGGCGTATTCACGCTGCATCCTTTTTGCTTTTACAACCTCAGGAGAATCCCTATGCGCGTCACCCAGAAGGTCAAAAAAATCCTCTCATATTACGAGAGCGATAATCCGGGAACAAAAGCCAACATCTGCCGCCTGCTGATGCATGGCAAGCTCGGCGGCACCGGCAAGATGGTTATCCTGCCGGTTGATCAGGGATTCGAGCACGGTCCCGCGCGCAGCTTCGAAGCCAACCCCGAGGGTTACGATCCGCATTACCACTACCAGCTGGCAATTGATTCAGGCTGCAACGCCTATGCCGCCCCGCTGGGCGCGCTGGAAGCGGGCGCCGACACTTTTGCGGGAGCCATTCCGCTGATCCTTAAAATCAACAGTTCCAACAGCCTGACGAGCGCGAAAGACCAGTCGATCACCGGCTCTATTGCCGATGCGCTGCGCCTCGGCTGCTCGGCTATCGGTTTCACGCTCTACCCCGGCTCCGAGCATATGCTCGAGCTGCAGGAAGAAATTACCCAGCTGTCGGAAGAAGCGAAATCCGTTGGCATTGCGACGGTCATGTGGTCTTACGTGCGCGGGCCGAAAATTTCCACTGCGGGCGAAACGGCGATCGACATGATTGCCTACGGTGCGCATATGGCGGCGCAGCTCGGCGCGCATATCATCAAGGTGAAGCTGCCGACCGATCATCTGGAGTTACCGGAAGCGAAAAAGGTTTATGAAGAAAAGAAAATCCCCATCAAGACGCAGGCTGAACGTGTGCGTCATATCATGAAGTCCAGCTTCGCAGGGCGCCGCATCGTGGTGTTCTCCGGCGGCGCAACCAAGAGCGACGAGGATGTCTATGAGGATGCACGCGCAATCTTCGAGGGGGGCGGCAACGGCTCTATCATGGGGCGCAATGCCTTTCAGCGTCCGCGTGAAGAAGCGCTCGAGATGCTCGACAAAGTTATGCAGATCTATCTGGGTAAAGACGTCTAAACGATACCAGGAGAAGAGCGTCTGGAAGGAACCACTCTTCTTTCTTTCATACACTGCTCATCCGGAACTGAACATGCGCCCCTGAATGCGCTCTTTGCGCTTTTCTCTGTGAAGCTGCAAGCAGACTCAAGCGGCGGCGGCACCACTGCTGCGGAAGGGTCTTTCTTTTTCTTGCCCGGCAGCAGCTTTTTCAACCCCAGCTTTTTTACTCTGGCGGCGAGTTTTTCCATGACGGGAACGACAAGCTTCATCGGCGGCACGGCGAGGATGCCTGCTGCGACGCCAGCCGCCGTTTGCAGCACACCCGTCGCGGCGGCGTGGAGGACAGGATTGTTGCCGAAGACGGAAAGCGTATGGCCCGCGACCGTATCCGCGCCGGGGATGCCGTGAAGAAGCATGCTTCCGCCAACGAGGAACATCGCGACAGAGCCGGCGACGCCGACAACGCGGATCAGCGGGTTACCTGTGCGTTCCATCCCGCTGCCGAGCCTGCGCAGGGTTTTGGAGAAAATATTTTTCCCGGGCGTTTCCCTGAGTTTATGGCCGATATCACCGAGATGGATTAAAGCGCCGACCACACCGTAGACGCCCACCGTCATGGCAAGGCCGGAGGCAGCCATCGCGCCTAGCTGCACAAGAAGCTTCTGCCCCTCAACCATCCACAGGGAGACGGCCGTGATTTCGGATGAGAGGATAAAATCGGTGCGCACTGCTTTTTTTATATGGTTCTTTTCCCATGTTGCGGGGTCTTCAGTCGTTTTTTCTTCGGGCTGATTGTCAGGGTCGTTTTTGAGCTTGCGTTTCTCGATGAATTTCTCGACACCCTCCCAGCAGAGATAGGCCCCGCCCGCGCTCACCAGCGGCAGTACAAGCCCCGGCGCCGCCGTACTCAGAACCAGCGCCGCCGGAATGAGGATAAGGAATTTGTTGCGGAGCGACCCTTTTCCCACGGCTAGGACCATGGGTAGTTTACGGTCTGGCGCGCCGTCGATAAGCTGGCTCGAGTTGATGGCAAGGTCATCGCCGACGATACCTGCCGTCCGCAATGTCGCCTTTTTCGACATCTCAAGCATCTGTTTCAGTAATGGTAGCAACCCGGCAGACATAAAGCCCCCTTGAGATTCTATAATTTACATAACTATATATAATATATTTACATATTATTGTGAAGTGAAATCGGACAAATGGAGCGAAAATCGTGAAAATAATGGATTTTAGGGCATACTGAATGATGCTCAAGTGTCCGCTTTTAAACGGTTGTTTTGCAACTAATATAATATTATCAAACACTTATATAAGTGTATAAGAAAGTTCTGACAAAAAGCCGGAGTTTCCTACCCGCGCAGCGTCCCGCCGGTTTGTTTCTGCACCGCGTCGACAATTTTTGCCGA
>PLXM01000103.1 GCA_003153235.1 Rhodospirillales bacterium | reverse complement strand
GTAGTATCGATTATACAACTGGCGCTGATGCTGCGCTTTTCTCCTGTCGTCGGTTGATTGAGGCCGCTGAAGGCGACTTCACCAAAAGCCGTCAAATCATTCAGCAGAAAATCCTTGCCGAAAAGCCCGACAAGAAAATATTGAAAGAACAGATGGCACTCGCATTTAACGTGCTGGCAGAGACTTATGTGCAGGCCTGCAAGGATATGAAATCTAGCTTGGCCGTGCCTTAATTCCTATCCAGCACATAAAGGCTGGAACGTCCGGCAAATTCATAGCCAATCTTGCGGTAGATGGAATTCGACACCGGATTACGCGCGTCTGCGTAAAGGCAGCACATTTTCTTGCCTTGATCGAGCTGCTGCTTGCTCAAATGAGCAACAACCGCACTGGCATAGCCCTTGCCGCGGTTTTCAGGCGAGGTATAGACGCGGTTGATCCGCGCTACGCCATCCGTTCCCGAAATGGAAGCTTGCGCCACTGGGTTATCTTTCACCACCCAGAAAGCCATGCGGCCTGATTTGACAAGATCTTCTGCCTGAAGTTTCGCATCCTTATCGCTGATCTGTTCGGCTTTTGGCAGAGCGCTTTTGGAGAAAGCTGAAATCCATTCCGTCACCAGTTTCACATCACCCGCACCCGCAAACCGCATCTCACCTTCTACGGACGGCGGCAGTATTACATTCTTCAGCACATAAATAATCTGATCCATATACTCAATGGATTTCTGACCGGTCAGTTCCGTCCACCTTTCAGAGAAAACGGTCGTAACATCACTGGGGCCAACAATACCTGGAAACGTGAACTTATTTTTTGCCATCGCTTCGGCCAACTGCCCGACATCGGGATGGTTCGACTTGCTTAAAACCAGATTATGCGGCGGCATCTGCACGGCAGCGAGAACAAAATCCCCGTCTTCCGTCAGGATACTGCAGCGGATATCCGCTTTCTCGCCCTTATTCAGCTTCTTCTCGGCATTCCGGCACAAGGTCAGCATCAGATTATGTTCGACCTCATCCCTCTCGAGGAACGCGCCGCACTTTTTTAAAAAATCACGGGGATTGGTTTGGAAATCCACTTGTATCATCAAAATCTCTATTATGCTGCCAGATAGGAAAGAACGGAGTTCAGTCTCTGCCGCCCTGCGGCTGTTGCGCGTATATGCTGGTCTGTCACTTCCAGAAGTTTTTCGTCCACTAATACTTGTATACGATTTCCGTTAATAAATCGTGAGAGCGGAGTTTGCGTTTCTTTTGTAAAAGCGTCAAGCTGCACACCTTCACGAAGACGCAGACCCATCATCATTAATTCCCAGCCACGTTTTGAAGAATCAATCATTTCAAACGGATGAGCACCATGACCTTTATCATTAACCCACTGCATCCATAATTCCGGCGCTTTATGCGCACGCGTCGCCCATTTTTCACCATCCAGTGTCAAACGACCATGCGCACCGGGGCCGATTCCTGCGTAATCGCCATAACGCCAATAGACAAGATTATGCTGCGATTCCTGTCCCGGTTTTGCATGATTGGAAATTTCATACGCAGGAAGGCCGCGCGCATTCAT
Source organism: Rhodospirillales bacterium (assembly GCA_003153235.1). Classification (GTDB taxonomy): domain Bacteria; phylum Pseudomonadota; class Alphaproteobacteria; order Micavibrionales; family UBA2020; genus PALSA-926. Next base: position 6,605 of record PLXM01000103.1, on the reverse strand, counting down.
CATCTCTTGCGTCAGTTCATACATGTCAGCTGCAATGTCATCAGAAGGAACTTTCAACTCGCCACGTTGATGCAACGTGTGGTATTGCGTGCCTTCCTCGATCGTCAGCTGATAGAGGGACATATGACCCGCGGCAAATTCCAGCGCCTCAATCAGCTCCTGTTTCCAGTCTGCAACGCTTTGATCGGGCCGCGCATAGATCAGATCAAATGAATAGCGGTCAAAAATTCCCGCAGCCAGTTTCACTGCAGCGACAGCTTCCGCCGCTGAATGCTGCCGACCGAGCTTCTTAAGATCCGCATCGCGCAAAGACTGAACACCGAGCGATACGCGGTTAACGCCTGCCGCTTTAAAGCCGCGCAGTTTCTCCGCCTCAACCGACGTCGGGTTTGCCTCAAGGGTAATTTCAGTGCTTTCCGGCAATCCCCAGAGCCTATCCGCTTCTTCAATGATTGCTGCAACCGTTTCCGGCTCCATCAGTGAAGGTGTACCGCCGCCAAAGAAAATGGACTTGATTTGCCGAGAACCGGTTTTCTCGCGGTAGAAAGCCATCTCTTTCAGATAAGTCGCTTTCCAGTCCGCATGGTTGATGCGCTCGCGCACATGGCTGTTAAAGTCGCAATAAGGACATTTAAATTTGCAGAATGGCCAATGGATATAAAGGGCTAATGGAAGCATTTGTCCATCATCTTTCTGAACGCGTCAGCACGGTGACTGATTTTATTTTTTTCCGCATCTTCTATCTCACCATAAGTGACGGTGCGACCCTGCGGCATAAAGATCGGGTCATAACCATGACCTTTATTGCCACGCGGCGGCCAGACAATCGTTCCATGTGCGAACCCCTCCACAGTTTCGCAGTGGCCATCCGGCCAGCAAAGGGTCAACACGCTGGTGAAGTAGGATTTTATGTTGGGATTGGATCCCATCTCTTTATGAACACGCTCCATCGCCAGATGAAAATCGCGCTTACCGTCCACTTCCGCCCAATCAGCAGAGTAAACACCAGGTGCACCACCAAGCGCCTCGACAAAAAGACCGCTATCATCCGCAACGGAAATTTTCCCAGTAGCGTTAGCTACGAATTTTGCTTTCAATAAAGCGTTCTCTATGCAGGTTGTGCCAGTTTCCTCAGGGGACTCCAGTCCGAAGTCTGCAGCAGAAAACAACTTTATATCCAGCCCTTCACGACGGAACATCTCGCCAATCTCTGCAAGCTTGCCTTTGTTGTGCGTGGCAACGACGAGCTCAGTTCCTGAAAATTTACGCGGCTTTCTTAAGCGATAAACGGCAGATAGATGCGGACTGCCGTCGGCAAGATGTCTAGTTTCTGTTCCGATCAGTTCGCCACCGATTTTTTCCATCGCTTTTCGCGAACGAATGTTTTTTTCACCAACGTGAAAGATGACTTCATCGGCCAAGCTGAATGCATGACCAAGCATAATATTTTTCATCTGCCGGTTGTAAACTCCGCCCCAGCAGGCGCGGGACAGGAACGTATAACCGATGGCCACGGATTTTTGTACAGGATTCCAGTCGTAATAGCGCGAGCTACCGATGATTCTTCCGGTCTTGGCGTCAAGCGCAACGAGCGCGCCTTTCGATTTCAGGCTGTCGTTGAAGAGCACATCAAAAACTGGGCGCAGATGGCGGTCATGCTGTGGATGCTGTTCCCAGATCAGCGGGTCGGAGGCAACAGCAAAAAGACCCTCTCTGTCCTCTTCCTTCAAGGGGCGCAGAATGATCAATTCACTCTTCAAAAAAGGCTGAAGGTCCATGAAACTCTACTTGTTCAGAACGCGGCGCTGAATATCGACAAGTCCTTGTATCCCGTGCCGTGCCAGCTTCATCAACTCCATAAACTGTTCTTCACTGAAAGCGCGTTGCTCGGCTGTACCCTGCACTTCGACAAGTCCGCCTTTTCCAGTCATGACAAAGTTGGCATCCGCTTCCGCGCCTGAATCTTCAACATAGTCCAGATCAAGTACGGCCATTCCTTTATATAAGCCGCAGGACACCGCCGCCACTTCATCGACAATCGGGTTCTGTTTGATGGCACCGATCTTCTGCAGGTGCTGACAGGCCTGATGTAAGGCGACGTAAGAACCGGTGATTGCTGCCGTGCGCGTACCGCCATCCGCCTGAATAACATCACAATCGAGAGTGATCTGTGTTTCGCCAAGAGCAGGCAGATCTATCACGGCGCGCATCGCGCGGCCGATGAGACGCTGGATTTCCTGCGTGCGGCCTGACTGCTTGCCGCGGGCGGCTTCACGGTCCGTGCGGCTACCGGTGGCGCGGGGCAGCATGCCGTATTCCGCCGTGACCCAACCCTTGCCTTTGTTTTTGAGCCATGATGGAACCTTTGATTCCACTGTCGCCGTGCACAGCACATGCGTATTACCAAACCGCGCCATGCATGAGCCCTCAGCGTGCTTTGAAAAGCCCGGCTCCAGAATAATCTCGCGTAACTGGTCGGCGGCACGTCCTGAGGGGCGCATGGTTTTGATCCTTTTTAATCGGTTTTTTGCGCCGTGAGCATACTTGATTTTCACATTATGTCAAGATATAGTGGGCCCCATGATTAAAGAGTTAAATGAACGCACGCGGCAGATTCTCAGGCTGGTGATTGATGCCTATGTCGAAACCGGCGAGCCGGTCGGCTCGAAGCTCATTTCGCAAAAACTGGGTATGAAGCTCTCACCAGCCACCATCCGCCACGCAATGGTGGAACTGGAGGAGCTTGGTCTGCTCTATTCGCCACACACTTCTGCAGGACGTCTGCCGACAGACACGGGTCTTACCGTTTTTGTCGAGGGTCTGATGGAAGTCAACGATCTCAACGCCGACGACCGCCAGAAAATCGAGCAGGGAATACAGGATGTCAGAGGGCAGCCACTGCCGGAAATCCTTGAACAGACGAGCAGCTTTCTCTCCGGTCTATCTTCATGCGCCGGTCTTGTTTTCGCACCCAAGGCTGAAAACCCCATCAAGCAAATTGAGTTTGTGTTGCTGGCCCCGGGACGCGCACTGGCCGTTCTCGTTACCAGTTCCGGCGTCATTGAAAACCGCGTGTTGGAAGTGCCTCTGGAAATCACCGCCACATCTCTGCAGCGCGCCGCCAACTACCTCAATTCACACATCGCCGATAAAACGCTGCAGGAAGCTGCCGAGCGGATCAATGCAGAGCTTCTTCATCATAAGGCGCAGCTTGATGCACTAACCAACAAGGTAGTCGCCGCAGGTATCGCCAGTCTCGCGCCTCAGGAAAGCGGCGGGCATTTCTTTATTAAAGGTCAGGCGAACTTACTTGAAGACGTGACTGCAATAGAAGACCTCGACCGCATACGCACCCTCTTTGAAGCGCTTGAAGCCAAGGAAAACATGCTCAAGCTTTTACAGGCGACCACACAAGGCGAAGGGGTTAAAATATTTATTGGCGCGGAAAATAAGCTCTTCAACCATTCAGGTTGCACACTCGTCATCTCCCCCTACAAGAACCAGGATTCCCGCGTGATCGGCGCCATTGGCATCATCGGTCCCACACGTCTAAACTACGGACGCATCATCCCCGTGGTCAATTACACCTCCCAAATGATCAGTAAAATCATAAGGTAAGCCTTGATAAGGCTAATAAAAATTTTATGATAAATGTAATTGACGTAAATATGAAATTGTCATATCTTTGCGTCTTAATACTGTTCTAAGTGCATGCTTAAGGAGCAAATCTGATGACAGCCACCAGCGCAGAAGAATACTACAAAGCTCATCAAAATGAGGAAAAAGAATACGTCCGTATCTGGGTGGCGCGTGAAGTGAAGTCCGGAGACAGAATTACTATTAATTCAGCCCTGGGGGTTGATGCCGTGGTAAGTGCACCAGAAGACGGCTACGAAATAAAGGATCATGCGGGCACTTCTGAATTCCTCACAAAAGCTGAATTCAAGGAACAGGCTGTCCCTGCTGATGATTTTGAACTACCCCTCCCAAAAGAAGATTTGACTGAAGAAGAACTGAAGCTGCTTAACCCTGTGAAAAAGGGTGATGAGATTGTCGTCAATCCCGGCATTACCATTATAACCCGCGCTGAACGCGATGGATTTATTCTGTCATCGGAAGAGGGGGGAAATTCTATCTTCATCTCCAACTTTGAGCTGACATCAGAGTTCAACTATGCTGGCAGGAAATTCGAAACAGAGAAGGAGCTTATCGTCACAGATAAGCTTGATCCTCCGGTCAAAGGCATCATTCTTACGGAAGATGTAATCTTTGCTTTCAAAGCCGGTGAATATAATGCCCCAGCCGGCAGCCTGCTTTTTATCAATTCAAAAGACGAAGATGGCTACACTGTGGACGACAGGATAAAGTCACCAAATGCCTCATTGCGTGTAACCTCAACAGCGGCAGATGCAAAAGCCCAACGTGAGGCCCTTGCTGAAAAGCAGCAGCGCGTTAAAGCACAGGCACAAACCCTTAAAATAAAGAAATAATATTATCCCTTTTTCAGGAGCATTAAAATATGACAGCAATTACAGCGGATGAATATTATAAGGCCAATATAGGACGTGAAAAAGAATATGTCAGGGTCGGGTATGCATATCCCGTCAAAGCAGGCGATACTCTTCGTGACCTGAAGAAAGCTCCACTTGGCACATGTGGTATCAGAAACACGATCATCGCCACGGAAGACGGGTATGTCGTAGTCACCTATCCTAATAAAGAATTTCTTACATGTGCGGAATTTGAAGAGAAAAAAGTTCTGGCCGTCCAATTAAAGCTTCCTAACGCAAGGAAACCTCTTTCTAACGAAGAAGCCGCCAGCATGGGACCTCTGCGCAATGGCGAAGTTGTTAAGTACACAACAGAAGATGGCAAGGCTGCTGAATGGATCCCCGATAATTACTTCGTTCACACTAAACACGATGGAGAAGACAGGTATACAGCCAATCACGAACTAGCCGTATTCTTTAATATTGCCAGCGCAAAGGTGCCGGGACCGAAATTCCTTGTTGTCACAGATAAAGAGCCTTCGATCGAGAAAGGAATTGTGGTCGATAAGGAAGTAACTTTTAATGATGGTGGTCAGGAATTCAAAGCAACTCCCGGCTTCTTCCTTTTCTATGATCCGGCACTTCCCGGGGAATGCATTATTACTTCCCCAGGGTATTTGAACCTCAATCTGCGCCTTCCGAAACAGAAACCAAACAAATCCAAAGGTCCGGCAATAAAAGCCTCCCCTAAATAAGCCTGATTTTTATAAATTTAAAGAACACCACTCTGCAAATAAGGTGGTGTTCTTTTTTTAAATTTAATCTGCTATAAGGGTATCTGGTTTCCGATTCATTATATGAAAATTATATAGGCCCTATTGATGACCGATCCCCTGCCCGAAGAAGTTTCTGCTGACGAGAATGCAGAACCAAAGATTGATCCGGCTGACCCGAATGCTCCAACGCTTGAAGAAGCGTTGAAGCAGATCACCGAGCTCAATAAAAAAGCAGATGAAGCGCAAGATAAAATGCTGCGCGCTCTGGCCGAAGCCGAGAATACCCGCCGCCGCGGCGAACGCGATCGTCAGGATATCGCCAAATTTTCAGTGACCAGCTTTGCGCGGGACCTTTTATCTGTATCGGATAACCTGCGCCGCGCGCTGAACGCCATCACTCCGGAGCTGCTTGACAGCAGCGAACGGCTCAAGACGATTTACGAAGGCGTAGAGGCGACCGAAAGGGAATTGCTGCGCACATTCGAGAAGAATGGCATCAAAAAAGTCGATCCCCTAAACCAGAAGTTTGACCCTAATATGCATGAGGTTATTTTTGAAATACCTTCGGCTGACAAGGAGCCAGGCACTATCTTACAGGTTGTTGAGCTGGGCTACATGATCCATGAACGCCTGCTCCGCCCCGCCCGTGTTGGGGTCGCAAAAGGTGTAGATATGACCGCGGGATCGACTATTGACCGGCAGGTCTGACCACAGCCGCTATACAATTTTATTTTTAGAAGCGGCTTTTGCTGGGGGCTTGCCGCCTATTTTTATCAACTCGGCGCGCATCCGTTCTATTTCAGCATCAGATTGAACATCGCAAAAGTTTTGTATGACAGGCTGCTGTGAGATATGCTGACCTTGATTATAGTCCGTTATGAAAGTCGTGATTTGCTCAGCTTCAAAGTTAAAAATTTTTGTAAGATACCTGCCGTTCATTTCAATGGTATCGATAATTGTGACATCGTCGGGCTTTTCAAGATTGCCATGCCTTATCATTTTTCTTCTCCGTTATTTAACATATAATTATACTGGGTATTTTATATTATATGAAAAATAATTACAAGAAAAAAAAACCAGAGAGTCTATAAGCCGGGTTTTGTCCCTTTATTCAAGGGGATGACCATTCATCTGGGACGCCAGTTACCTGACGCCTCATGCAGCCGACCCGGAAGGCGGGGTTGAAAACACCCCTGTCATTGAAGACGTGCCTTCCCTATTTGGCCTTGCTCCCGGTGGGGTTTTCCGTGCCGGTTTTGTTACCAAAACCGCGGTGCGCTCTTACCACACCTTTTCACCCTTACCGTCCGAAGACGGCGGTATATTTTCTGTGGCACTT
>PLXM01000230.1 GCA_003153235.1 Rhodospirillales bacterium | reverse complement strand
AGGTTAATACCGGCATCCCAGATTTCGGAATCCCTCTTTCTCCTTTGATGGCGGCAAGGTTGTGAAATATTTCCATGGCGCGTTTTTGGGCTGGCGAGAGTTTCGATTTCTTTTCCGCCGCCTGTTTGTCCGTCGAAAGCAGGACGCATGAGCTGAGAGTCTCGCCGTCCTCATCCTGCCCTATCTGTACCTGATGCAGGGTGAAGCTGAACTTCCTGCCTGTCTTGCCGTCGCGTTGTTTTTTGACCTCTGCGGTAATGACGTCGTCGCTCTTTATAACTTCGATCTCAGTATCCACCGCCGCTTTCAACGCGCTGTGACCACGTGCGCCCTGCGAACTGTTCTTGCCGCAGTGATGGATGACCATGACATGCGCGCCGGTTTCCTCCCTGATCCTGTCGCAATTCCCGATAAAGGCTCCCATGTCGTCCGGGGCATTTTCATTGCCACCAGACATGGCACGGCTCAGGGTATCGATGACCACTACGGCGACGGCACCAAGCCCGCTGATTTCGCCAATCAGCTCCGCCGTATTATCGCTTTCCGTGTTGCACAGATCAATCGCGGCAGGAATGACGTAAAGAGGCGGATAGTCACTCATCTCGTGATAGGTGCGGAAAGCCGTTAATCTCTCTTCCAGCCCCAGCCCGCCTTCGGCAGCGACGTAGACAACCGCGCCCTGCCGCGTCTTCAATCCCTGCCAGTTCACTCCGCGCGCGATATTCGCGGCCAGATCAAGGGCAATAAAAGTCTTTCCACAATTGCTCTCACCGAAAATTAGACTCATGGCGGTACTGTCGAGCAGTCCTTTTATAAGCGGTCTGCGTTTCGGCAGAAGGTGAAGTTCTGACCATGCATAAGGGCGCAGACGGCGGGTTTTAGATTTGAAATGCTCGCTCGTGCCGTGCTCGCTAAAAATATTTTCTGGATTAACCATTCTGCACCTCCCTGGCAACGTCATTCCAATCAGCACCGGCCTTCGCTGGTTTACGAACGATCACTTCTTTCCCCGCGCCAGCCCATCGGGCGGCACAGGCGCGGGCTGCCTTCAGACCCGCGTCGTCATGATCGGCAAAGATGGTCAGAGCCTCGACGCCGTTCAAAACGGGGAAATCACGGATGCCGTTAGCCGACAGTGCCGCCCACACCGGAGCCCAGCCGAAACTCAGAATAGACAGCCCGTTCTCGATGCCCTCTACAATCCCAAGGCCGGTCGTGACTGCATCATCCGGTGAGAGGCGCACCACAGCGCCCGTGGCGCGTCCCAGCATCATTTTGGCCGGTTCAATTTCTGCCTTGCCGCTACCGTCCGGCTTTAAATACGTCCGGTGGATGCCGCAGGGCTCGCAGGTGACGGCATCCGTCATCAGGGCAACCATCGCTGGGAGCCGCTCCGCTTTTCCTCTGGGACAGGCCGGATGAAATCTGACCGACATATCAGGGTGCAGTCGGAGTCCGCGACTATGCAGGTATGTCTCAGCAGGACTCCCCACCGCTGCCTGGCATTGTTGCCAGATATTCAGGGCCAGTTCGACCTTTCGCCTGCTATCCAGCCTGTTTTCGGCAACGGGAGCCAGCTCTTGCGCGGTCGGAAGGGGGCGGAACATGGATTGCATGTCAGTCATGGCTCACCCCCAGCATTTCCGCCAGAGCGCGGGCAGCTTCGCCCTGACCCTTGCCGGACAGGTAGGCAGCGAGGCTGATAACGTCGCCACCCTTGTTGCCGGTGGCGAAATCCGCCCAGAGCCCCGTGCGAACATTCACGGAAAAGGAACCGGGCACGTGATCCACGCGCGTCGGGTTGCGAACGATGTATTCTGCGCCGCGCATGACGCCGCCCGGCAGCCACCGTTGTAGGAGCGATGGCAGTACGGGCAGTGCGCGCTGGTTTATGTCGGAGAAGGACGGGTGTTGTCTCTTATTCCGCATGGGTGCCTCCGACAGTGCGGGATTCGAGAAATTTCAGAAGTGCGCTCTTTCTATAGCGCACCAGCCTCCCAACTTTGATGTAGGGCAGTGCGTACCTCTTTGTGCAGCGCCAGACCTCTAATGTTGAAGGTTCTGTTCCGAGAACCTCCGCCGCTGCAGGCGTGTCTAGAAGGGGATCATCAACAAATGCTGTCATTTCCGCTCTCCTTGCTTTGGTTAAACATCGGCGAAAACGAATCGCCTTAGATAACCAATATCAAAGAGGATGGGGTTGGTCTGCGTAACGGTAAGAGGAGTAAAGTTTTTTCTTAGTGTTCTACCCAGAGAGAGGCATATTTTTTATTCTCTCTGAGCCGCCTGACTCTGCCCATTAAGGCTATATCCGTCAGTTCTTGATTGTATGCCGTTAGTTCCAGGATTAACCTCAAGAATGGAATTATTCTTCCTGTCACTCGGTGACTATCGGCGGCGTTGTAATTGACAGATTGGTTTGATATCGGAATCTCTCCTGTATATTTTTTGTAAATTCCGCAAAGCCGGAAAACGAGATCGTCGGATCTGTCTTTTCCCGCTTTCCCTTTGCCGGTGCCGGGTACAGACTCAGACAACTCCTGAGCAGCTCCCTCGAAATACGTAGCCATCTTTTCAAGCGCCGGTATCGCCCTTGCCAGTACTTGGTCATAGGGGTAGGCATTAAAAAAAGAGTCTTTATCGCTTTTGCTGGGGCGCAAGACCTCCAGCCTGTCACCGTCTTTTTTCAGATCAACTGATTTTTTTCGGAGGCAGTAAGCGAACGCGGTGGGCATGTCTATGGCCCTGTCATGGTGAAGGGCGTCGTACTCTGTTTCTTTCAGCATTATTAAAAACTTTTGAAAAAGTTTGTTTTTTTCTGCGGCATATTTTTTTATCTCATTGGGTGTGGCGCCTATTTCGGAGGGGGTGGGGAGCTTCCCCAGATGAATGGCATAAACCAACTCATCCCACAGCTCCTCTTTTTTTGTTCTTGGGAAATCCGGGTTTTTTGTGAATGAGGGTTCATCGGGATCAAAATTCAGAATTGTCACAGCCTTGTCCACGACATTTTCCGGCAACAGCATCCGATTTTCTTTTATCTGATTATAAATGGGCACACAGGAACTGTCCCAAGAAGACTCCGTTAGTTTTTCCATCACACTCTCTGCTCATCGATTACCGGGTTATACCCTTATAGAAATTACTCATCTTGCCCCTCAATACGTTTGGTTTGGCGGGTGGGCGGCAGATAGTTTTGGCGCGTAACTACCCGCCGTCCGCTTTTTTGCTCCAGTTCGTGACGGGCATTGCCAGCAATTTTTCCGCCCTGCCGCGCAGCACTGCGGCTTTGACCGAAACCTTTGGCATCTGTGTTGCGGGTAATTTCAGTGGTAGAGGCTTCGCCCAGCATTGAAAAAATTAACTCCAGATCGCTCATATGATCGCGCAGATTCTCGCGCTTCAAGCCTTTAAATTTTTTATATTGCGATGGCGTCATGCCAAAGGCGGCCTTTGAAATCTCCGCCGTCAGAATGGCGTATTGTTTGTCCTCCTGAACACCGCGATTTTTCCATTCATCGGTCAGCTCCTCGCGGATGGCGATGCTGCGCATTCGCTTTTCGATCCAGTCCGGGGAATGGCCCTTGGCCTGATAGATGGCGCGGGCGCGCTGGCTGGCGAGTTCAGGGTTCTCAATTTCCTGCACCCGTTCATAACCCACCTTGGCCAGCCAGCGTTTGAACGGCTCGGCCTTGGGGGACGGAACGGATTGAATAATCCGGAACAGCCCTTCGGTATTGGCGCAGTCGGTATTGCGCATTTTTCCGTCTGGAGCCTGCAATTTCAACTCGTGACAAAATGTCACGACTTCACTGCCTTCCTCCTTAAGTCTTTGTTTTAGCTTGCGCCAATAGGCTCCAGAGTCGGAGCTGTCAGTTAACGCCTGCACCACATCGGCAATCGAGAACCACCATTCATTGTTATGCAATAAGCGGCGGATGCTGCTTTTCTTGAACACGACCATTTTATGCTGGTCGGCGGAGATGTCGGGCAGTTGGGCTGGTGTTTTCTTTTTGGTCATACGTCACCTTTTTTCTTATATACCGTGAGATGCAGTTGTTCGGAATTTCCTAATAACTCAATTCGACGCTCATAAAATCGTCGTTTTTTCATGGAGTTACGCCCTCTTGTTTTCATTTTTTCTTGCGGCGCCCCTGAAACTGCTTAATTTCCGCCGTCTTTTTTACGCCCGCCGCCTCCAGCATCGCGCCGGTGGCCCGTTCAACAGACTGTCTGACCGGATCGGTGTCAAGGCGTGAATAAACCTGCGTCGCGACCAGAGATTTATGATTGAGCGATTTACCGATGATGACCAGAGAAGCTCCCGTGCGTGCCTGCCAGCTGCCGAGGGTGCGTCTCAGGTCATGCAGGCGCAGGTTATCAATGCCCGCATCCCTGAGGATTCGTATCCACCCCTTCTTCGGCTCCACCAGATGTCCTGTGTCGCCCTCTCCTGGGAATACAAAATCAGAGTCATTATCTTTGCATCCGCTTAGCACCTTAATGACATCTTTGCGCTCGTTTAGCGCTTGCAGGGCAGCCTTACGCTCGTTCAGCACCTGAATGACTTCATCAACCAGCATGACAGTCTGCGGATCATCATTCTTGGTGCGTGGTATGCGCCATTCCCTCCGCTCAAAGGAAATCTCATCCCAGCGCATAGCCAGCACGTTCGCCCGCCGCGCCCCTGTCAACAGCGATAGCAGCACATAATCACGAATAGCAGTATTCGACTCACGGTTGAGGGCCTTAAAGAAGCGGGGCAGTTCATCTTTTTGCAGGAACCGGTCGCGGCTGCGCACCGAGTTCTTTTTAATACCCTTGGCGGGATTGTTTTCACACAGGCCGGACATGATGCCCCAATTGAAAACGGCAGAAGTCAGCTCCAAGATTCTGTTGGCTGTGGCGCCGCTTTTCAGCTTGGGCTTACCGTCCTTATCTTTTTTCTTTGATTTCGGTTGTCTGGTAATGCCCGCATGTATGGCGGCAATGTCAGCTCTTGTTATCTGCGAAAGACGCTTTTGATCGAGCGGCTTGGCAAGATAACAGTTATACCGGCCTTCGTCTTTTTTCCACGTCCGGCTTTTGTGCTTGGCATGTCTATCCAAATAATCTGCAAAAAGCTCTTTAAACGTCGACTCTGCCTTGTGAGCCCGCTTGGCTTCGGCAGGGCTGCCGCCGGTGGCAATGGAGGCGTTTATTTTCTCTGCTGCCGCCTGCGCCTCTTTAACGGACATGGCGTCATACCGACCCAGCGTGACCCTCTCAGACAGTCCGCCCTTGACCCGACGACGGCTGAAAAATGTTTTCACGCCATTTGATGTTACGCGCAACTGCAGGCCTGACACTTTGGCATCTTTTAAAACCAGTCTTTGCCCCTCTGCCGGAGGCCGGATGTCCCTGACGAAAGCCTCTGTGAAATTGATTTTTTTCTGCATACAAATCTCCCTGCCTAAATTCTGGTGCCCCGCCGGTGCCCCAAATTAGGTCTAATGTAGGCTTATTTGGTAAAACAGCGCAAGAACTAAAATTTTAATTCTGTTCAAATAATGCCGTGTTTACAGTACCTTATCAAACTTTGACAAATTGCGTTAAAGTTGGTAAAAGTATAGGCCTTACCGCTCATAACGGTCTGGTCGGGGGNNGTTCAAGTCCCTCCGGGCCCACCAAACACTTCCATCTGGTAATTAATTAGATGAATATCCATGATTTAAATACCTTGATCAATCTTTCTCCATTTCTAATCTTATGGGCCATGATGGCGATTGCAGCGAGCGCGAGAAGAAAGAACCCTCGCACAAGCCAAGAAAGAGAAGTTCTCCATCCAGCATCCAAAGTTTTTGTGGTTCTTAAGAATTTTTTTATAGCCGGATTAACTTTCTTAATTATCTGTGTGCCATTTTTCTTTCTTCTTGTGGCTGGGGCTAATCCGGAAGCTCCTAAATTAGAGAATAGGTTACAGAAAGAATTAACAAACATAAAACAGCCTGCAAAGGCTGAGCGGCTTGGAGAAGTTCGTAGGTCCTATGACTATAAGAATGCTGGTGTCCGAGTAGAAGCCCATTACCAATCAGAATTTTCCTCGAATGACATTAAAAAGTTCTTTGATGCAAGCCTGCTAAAAAATGGTTGGCACGCCTGCAAGGAAGATGAATTATTTGAAAACTCACGCAAGCAGCATATGCTGCTATTTTGTAAGGATGATCTGATGGCCGCTATTGAGATTGAAGGGGATCAGCGTTATTACATACAGATTAAAGGTGTCTACAATGTATTGTTTATCCCTGATCGTTCCTGGTGGGAAAAGCTAAATTGGCAAATGCTAACTGGGGAAAGAAATTAATTTGTATCGTAAAATCCCTGAAACATGTTACACAAACGTGGTACACACGAGTCAGAGACTAAGTCAAAAAACCTTTATTTATCAACACTTCCGGAGCGCGCATAGCGTTTCCCTCCGGGCCCACCAATTTAATAACATCTTGGTAAAATTAGATAAACGCACAAATGCCGATTGGGTAATAGGTTGATAGCAGACCATTAATTTGTCGCAGTATATAATGGGAAGGTATCGTCTTATCCTTACTTTATGAAGAGGAGCCCATCATGAGAAACAAATACACTATCGTCCTTTCATTGGTCTTCGTCCTTGCTTTATCTGCATGTGCTGCTGCGTTCAAGGCTGGCTAATTTTCCAAACACTCTCTGCTGAACATCGAAATTTACAGGATAGAGTTAAATATCTATACTCAACTCATATACTTCTACAGATTCTTAGGCTATCCATGCTTTACCTAATAATAGGATAATAGGCTGCCGTTATGTACTTGGCTCCTGAAACTCTTTTTTTCTACGGCCCCCTTCCTTCCAATGTCGAAAGGGGTGTTTACCAGCTCCCCTTGGTCGTCCTGTCGTATTTGGTTGCCAGTTTTGCTTCCTATGCCGCACTGTCTATGGCGCAGCAACTGGTCATATCCAAAAGTCTCTGTGAGAAACGCCTGTTTCATTGGGGCGGATCTTTTGCGATGGGAGCCGGCATCTGGGCTATGCACTTTATCGGCATGCTGTCTTACAAGATGCGCATGGTCGTGACGTATGACCCGCTGCTGACCATTCTCTCCATGATTATTGCCATTGTTGTCGCCTACGGGGTGCTTGCCCTTATAGCGCGAGAACGGCTTATGCTGTGGCGTCTGTTGATCGGGGCAGTACTGCTGGGGCTGGGTATTTGCGGGATGCATTATACAGGCATGGCAGCCATGAAAATGGATGGTGTGCTGTATTACAAACCAGATATTTTTCTTCTCTCTGTTATTATCGCCATTACAGCAGCAGGCGCTGCGTTATGGATGGCCTTTACTTTAGCTCGGCAGGATAGCAGATTCCGCGATCTATTCCAGATGGGGGCCGCGCTGATTATGGGGGCAGCCATCTGCGGCATGCACTATACAGGCATGGCGGCGGCTGTATTTATACCCTATGCCGATTGCCGTTTCGATCCCAACCAGAATTTTGATGCATTGGCCCTCGCCGTTGCGATCATCACCAGCATTATTCTTGGGATCGCACTCTCGATCGGGGTTTATAAGAGATCGCAGACGGAATTCCGGCTACAAAATAGCGAAGCCAGGCTGCGCCTGATGATCGATAGCGCACTGGATGGCGTTATTTCCATGGATGAACAGGGGCGCGTAATAGAGTGGAATAAGAAAGCTGAAGCTATTTTTAAATGGTCCTCTCAGGAGGCCATCGGTCAGCAATTATCTGAAATGATTATTCCTCCCGCCTATCGTGAAGCACATAAACAGGGCATGAAACGATTTCTAAAAGAAGGCGTAGGCCCTATTCTGGACAAACTCATCGAGATACCCGCTATAAACAGGCATGGTATAGAATTTCCCGTCGAACTGAGGGTAACGTCACAGAGGATGAAAGATGTTTATATCTTTATCGCATTTGTCCGTGATGTTACCGGTCGGAAAAGAGATGAAGCCGCGCAGGCGCTGTTAGCTGCTATTGTCAAATCTTCAGATGATGCCATTATCAGCAAAAATCTTGATGGCATCATTCTATCGTGGAATGCGGCAGCCGAGAAGCTTTTCGGTTATATTGCGGCAGAGGCCGTTGGCCAGCATATCAGCTTTATCATTCCCCCGGAAAGAATGGTTGAAGAACAGAAAATCATTGCCCAAATACGCGTAGGCATAGCCACCGAGCACATTGAAACAGTGCGCCTCACGAAGAGCGGACATCTTATCGACATTTCGGCAACCATATCTCCCATTTACGATCCAACGGGAAAGATCATTGGCGCATCAAAGGTAGCGCGGGATATTACGGAGCGCAAGAAAACAGAACTGGCGTTGCAGAACTATACAAAGGAACTGGAACGCAGTAACCGGGAACTGGAAGATTTTGCTCATATCGCTTCGCATGACCTGAAGGAACCCCTCCGCGGTCTTGCCACTCTGTCTAATTTTATAATGGAAGACTATAAAGACAAGCTTGACGAACAGGGTGTACAGTGGCTTAAACGGCTGATATATCTTTCCGGACGTATGGAATATCTTGTCAGTGATCTTCTATATTTTTCGCAATTAGGCCGTGTCAAGCTTGCCATTCAGGAAACTGACCCCAACGCTCTTATAGATGAAATCAAGATCATGCTGGAAAATTTCCTGAAAGAAAGAAATGCATCCATCCTTGTGCCGAAACCTTTGCCTATAATAGTTTGTGACAAGCCAAGGGTGACAGAAGTGTTTCGTAACCTCATCACAAACGCCGTCAAATATAATGACAAGCCGGAACGATTGGTGGAGATTGGCTTTCTAAACAGCGTAAACACGCCTGAGGGTCCAGAAAGAAACGTTTTCTATGTCAAGGACAACGGAATAGGCATTGCGCTTGAATTTCACCAGGCGATCTTCCGTATCTTCAAGAAATTAGACAGTCATGTCGAGGATAAAGACACTGGCACAGGAGTAGGACTTACTTTTGTCAAAAAAATTATCGAACGCCATGATGGACGCATCTGGCTTGAATCGGAGCCTCAAAAAGGCACCACATTCTACTTCACTCTCAATCTAAAAAGGTAATTCATGAATGATCGTTTAACGGAGTTACCTTCTAAAGATTAATTGCGGCGATTACGCAGGGATGAAGGTACTTTAAAATTTGCGGTCATGACCAAAAAACTGCCCCGTTAATTCAGCAACTTTGTGTCTTTCACGATCAACATGGATCATGTGATANNGGGAATTGCGCGGGTGGCTGACATCATCGTCCTTGGCATGAAGCAGAAGTGTGGGAACCGTCATTTCCGGGAGTTTCTTTTTTAAAGCATCATTGAGGCGGTAGTTCTGATAGAGGGATTGCGCCGGAAAATAAGGTAACGCTCCATCAAAGCTCGCCGGATTTTCTGTGATCAGCTTACGGATACGGTCATCTTTTATACCAAAGGGATACGTTTCTTTGAATTGAAAGTTTCTGACAGAAGGGATGTGTATAAGGATATCCTTGAAAACCCGCGCATAACGCGACCAGTAAGGCTGATTCCAGCCATCATAGTCAAGCGCTGGCGCATAAATGGCGACTTTGTCGATTTGGCCTTTTTCCTGATGGGCAAGATATAGCGCCAGTGCGCCGCCGACACAGATACCGGCTGCAGAAACATTTTTAACCCGCTTTTTAAAATCATAAAGGGCCACGCGCAGGCTCTCGAGCCAGTCTTCATAGGATGTTTTTAATAGTGCCGTTTCATCAATGCAATGTCCGGCCAAAGTCGGGGCATAGACGGTGAATCCCATTTTATGCAGCTGTTTGCCGATAAAGCGCATTTCTGTCGGTGTGCCTGTAAGTCCGTGCACCAGCAGAACACCTTTGTCTTCTGACCCCTGCAGATAAAAACTATAATCTGTCATCTACCGCTTCTTGGCACGGGTGAAAAGCTCATCCAGCAGCCACAGTGCCAAATCAATCTCGGCGTTAGAGATCGTCAACGCCGGTGCCAATGTGATGACGTTCTTGTGATAGCCGCCGACATCAAGCACAAGACCATAGGTCTTGCCATTGACTTTCATATCCGCCTTCATGCCCTCTTCGGCAATCCAGTCCAGCGTGGCTTTATCGGGTGTATAGCCATCTTTCCCGCAAACTTCGATACGCAGCGCAAGACCAAGACCGTCAACATCGCCAATAATGGCATGTTTCTTCTTCAGCTCCTTAATTCCATCAAGAAACCGTGCACCCTTTTTCATGACCATCGTTTCATAGTCTTCTTCCTCGATCATCTTGAGGGTTTCAAGTGCAACGGCCGTGCCCATCGGGTTGCTGGCAAAGGTTGAATGCGTCGAGCCGGGCGGAAATATTTTTGGATTGATCAGTTCTTCCCGTGCCCAGAGTCCGGAGAGCGGGTTCAGGCCATTGGTGATGGCCTTGCCGAAAACAATAATATCCGGCTTGACGCCGAAATGCTCGATAGACCAGAGCTTGCCAGTGCGATAAACGCCCATCTGGATTTCATCAACAACCATCAGGATACCGTGATCATCAAGAACTTTTTTCAGCCCCGTAAAGAAGTTTTTTGGCGGAATAACATAGCCGCCGGTGCCCTGTATCGGCTCGACATAGAATGCCGCATATTCAGCTTTGCCAGCTTTCGGGTCCCAGACGCCGTTATATTCGCTTTCAAACAGGCGCGCGAATTTCTGCACGCAGGCTTCGCCGTATTCTTCCTTGCTCATGCCCTTGGGACCGCGGAAGTGGTAGGGAAATTCTATAAACTGTGCCCGGTCACCAAAGTGACCGTAGCGGCGGCGGTAACGATAGCTGGATGTGATAGCAGTAGCGCCGAGAGTGCGCCCATGATAGCCGCCCTCAAAGGCAAACATCAGGCTTTTACCGCCGGTGAAATTACGCACGAGCTTGAGAGAATCTTCAATCGCCTGACTGCCTCCAACGTTGAAGTGAACCCGGCCATCCATGCCAAACTTGCGCTTGGCGTCTTCGGCGATGCGGGCGGCGAGCTCGACTTTTTCACGGTGCAGGTATTGGGATGCGACTTGCGGCAAGGTATCAAGCTGCCGTTTTGCCGCTTCATTCAGGCGTGGGTTGCGGTAGCCGAAGTTAACGGCAGAATACCACATTTGCAGGTCAAGAAACGGCGTGCCCTTTGCGTCATAGAGGAAAGAACCCTCGCATGTTTCGAAGAACTTTGGCTTCTCCATGTAATGGACGGTATCGCCATAAGAGCAATACTTCTCTTCCATCTTGCGCAGTTCAGATTCCGACAGGCGGGTGGCGGAGGATTGTTTTTTCAACACTTTTGTCATTTCATTTCCTTTTTTGGAGTTGAATTTTTTAATAGGCTTTTTAAGCCCTCAGTTACATCGAAGAAACTTTGGTAAGGCGTATAGGGAATGCTATTCTTTTTGCAATAAGAGGCTAGGTTGCCCTTTGCAAAAACAAACTCCGGCTTATTTGAAACGCAAAAATCAGAGCGGCCATCGCCGACGTAGAGCCGCTGCGATTTTTCTTCGCTGACAAAACGGCATTTGCATACGCCCGCACCGGATGTGCATTTATCAGAACTCCATGGCGAATTCAGTTGATATTCATTCTCCGGCGAAATGGTCAGCCTGTTTGCAATGACAGGGATGTCTCCGAGCCTGTAACGGGTGAGTATATAACGGATAAAGTGATCGATCCCGTCGCTGATGATTGTCAAGGGTATATTTGACTGACGACAGAGCAGAACAAAATCCAGAAATCCCTCGTCAATCTGCACTTCGTCAAGTGTCTGATTTAATTCCTGCCGCGTGGCCTTTATTAAAGCCACCTGAGAACGCATGCATTCGGCGGAACCGATGAGACCTTTCTGCCATTGCGCCTCTATTTCCAGCCATTCCGGCGGCGCAAGACGCTCCAGCACAAAGTCTGTCGCATCGCGGGTTGTTATCGTGCCATCAAAATCGCAAAAGACATGGAACATTATGCGGTTCCTAACTGACGTTCAGCATCCAGCATATAGTCTCTGGTGAGCGGAAGGGCATTGATGTTTTTGGCAAGCTGCAGGTGAAAGACCATTGTTCCCATGTGGCTGAACTCTATTTCCGCGCTGACAAGATAAAATTCCCACATGCGAAAGAACCTCTCATCATACATCTTCAGTACAGCTTCCTTGTTTTTTCTGAAGCGGTTCTGCCATTCATGCAGCGTGTAAGCATAGTGCATACGGAGAATTTCAATGTCCGTCATCAGCAGGCCGGATTTCTCGACGACGCTTGTCACTTCCGACAGTGCCGGGGCATAGCCGCCCGGAAAGATATATTTCCGCAGCCACGGGTTGGTATTGCCCGGGCCATCAAAGCGCCCGATGCAATGGATAAGCGCGTTGCCATCCGGTTTTAACAACTCTCTGGTTTTGGTGAAGAATTGCTTATAGAAACCGACGCCAATGTGCTCCATCATGCCGACAGAAACAATGCGGTCGAATGAGCCTGCCATTTCACGATAGTCTTTCTGGAGGAAACGGACTTTACCCTGCAAGCCTGCCGTTTCGACGCGCTGTGTGGCTTTTTTGACTTGCTCACCGGAAAGTGAGACACCTGTGACGTCAGCTCCCGTGGTGCGCGCCAGATACATCGCCAGCCCGCCCCAGCCGCTGCCAACATCCAGCACCTTCATACCAGGTTCAATCCGCATTTTAGCGGCTATATGGCGGATCTTGTCCTGCTGGGCCTGTTCAAGGCTGTTGGCAGGATCAGTGAAATAGGCGCAGCTATAGTGCATGTCCGCATCGAGAAAAAGTTCGTAAAGTTTGTCTGAAATATCATAGTGCGGAGCGACATTCTTTTGCGCAACGCCGACAGGATTATATTGCAGCAGCAACTGCGTGACGGGAGCCAGCCTTGTCGATATCTTCTCCAGAAGATTGGGACCGAGTGCACTAGCATTGATAGCCAGCAGCTCAATGAAGTCGTTCAGGCTGCCCTCTTCCATTGTCAGCGTGCCATTCATATAGGCTTCGCCAAGATAAAATTCCGGATAAAAGAAAAGCTGGTAATGCAGTGCTTTGTCATGCAAGCGAATGGATGATTTCGGCTTTTGTCCTGCGATGCCAAACGTATGAGTTTTTCCTGCCGCATCGACAACGGTCAGATCGCCAGTTTTAACGAGATAATTTAATAGCGTCGACCACAACACAGGGGCTGTCTCCTTTCATCTGCCTTTTAGAAGAGAAAAACAATGGTTTTACAATTCATGCATACTGTAAGGTGTATATTTATTTACAGAATAATGCTAACATAAACCACCAAATTACTTCCATAGCTGAAGAAAGATGCCTTGTAAACCTGAGCCGAACCTGAAGAACCAATATAATATAATTATATATTTTACATATATAATTATTACTTCTCCGGCAGCATACGCCGCAGTATTTCATCATGCCTTACAGAATGATGATAAAGCGTAATAAGAGCGTACAGCTAATCCCTCAAAGCCGGGTACAGCGGTGGTTGGTGATGCCTGCTTTCTAACCCAGATGCTTCTTTCCTGCTACAGCACTATTCAAGTCCTGAATAAATAATCCCTTATGAATTACTTCTTGTCATCATAACCACCCCCCTGTCACACTAAAGGTGATTTTACTAGGGGGCCTTATTGATAT
>PLXM01000206.1 GCA_003153235.1 Rhodospirillales bacterium | reverse complement strand
ACGCAGCCGCTGGTGCGCAACCTCGGAAGCCACGAAATCCTGCAGCAGATCATGCACGCCCGCGACGTGCTGGAAGAATGGCCTAAAGCGGGCGAGAAGCAATCTACTGAAGGCCGCGACCTGACAAACATCGTGATGATGGGCATGGGCGNNTCACCAATGTGGTGATGATGGGCATGGGCGAACCGCTGTATAACTACGACAACGTCGCTCAGGCGCTGAAGATCTGCATGGATGCGGATGGGCTGAATATTTCCAAGCGCCGCATCACTCTCTCCACCTCCGGCGTCGTGCCGCAGATCAGACAGTGCGGTGAAGAACTGAACGTCAACCTCGCGATTTCACTGCACGCGTCCAACGATGAGCTGCGCTCAAACATCATGCCGATCAACAACAAATACCCTCTCGCCGAACTGCTGGATGCCTGCCGCACCTATCCCGGTATCAGCGAAAACCGCCGTGTCACGTTTGAATATGTGATGCTGAAAGACGTGAACGACAGCGATGATCAGGCGCGGGAACTGGCGGAGCTACTGGACGGCATCCCCTGCAAAATTAACCTGATCCCCTTTAACCCGTGGACGGGTAGCGGTTATGAGACATCAACAGATGAGCGGGTGAATAAATTTGCACGTATTTTAGAAAACGCAGGCTACGATGCGCCGGTGCGCCGCCCGCGCGGCCGCGATATTCTCGCCGCCTGCGGCCAGCTGAAATCAGAAAGCGTGCGTGTCAGAAAAACGGCGGAGTGATTTCGGAAGCGGCCGCGCCAAAATATATATTCCAGCGGAGCTGGGGGCCGCGATATTCTCGCCGCCTGCGGCCAGTTGAAATCGGCTAGTGTGCGGCTTCGCAAAACAGAACAGTAGTGCCGCGCTTGTTGGTGACGCTCGCCACCTTGCCGAAAGTCTCCAGCACTTCCATCGGTAAAAATGCCGTGTTGTAATCATAAGCGATGATGCAGTCGCGCGTTTTGTTCTTCAGCAGCAGCAGCGGCAGGCCGGGCTGCACTGTCGACTGGGCGCGTCCGCCGGAATAGAACGCCGCCGAGAACTCCATGCGGTTGCTCCAGAAGATTAATTTGCTGTCCGGTGCTGGATTCGTCGCTTTCCATGCGGCGATGATGCCTTTTTCGTCCTCCGCGACAGACTGCGGCGCAACCGTAAAAACAGTGATCACCACAGCGCCCGCCAGCGCCGTCAGCAGCGCCAGCACCGGCACATACTTCTGATATGAATTTTTTCCGCGCAGGCTGAGTTCGGCAAACAGCAGCGCAAAACCCGGCTGCATGATCAGGCAGTAAGGCCAGATGATGTTGGCCGCGAAAGTAAAGAAGATCGGGCTGGTGACACACCACAAAATCAGGAACAGCAGCCAGCCGTCCATATCGGCAAACCTTGACCGCACCCAGCGCAAGGCGACAAGGCCCCACGGCAGCAGCCCTGCGACAACGAACAGCCAGATCATCCCGTATGGATAAGCATGGGCGAAACCATAGCGGTCGCCTTTCCAATGCGGGTCAAGGAAGCGGCTGATGTTTTCGCCGATGAGGAAATATTGCAAAAATCCCGGGTTGCGGATCTCGGCCAGCGCGTACCACGGCAGCGCGATCGCCAGCGTCAGCAGCGAGCCGGTGACCCATGGCAGTTTTTGCCAGAGGTTTTTCCACTCCTTGCGGATCAGCACCCAGAAAAACACCGGCAGCCCCGCCAGCACCAGCGCAACAGGGCCTTTCGACAGCAGACCCAGCCCGCAGGCGGCAAAAAACAGGTAACTCCACAGACGATCTTTCTGGTCATCATGCAGCGCATGCCAGAAGGAGAGCAGCGTCAGCGTCACGCAGAACACCAGCGAAGGATCGGTCATCACCGTTCCGGCAGCAACAAAGAATCCGGGGCAGCCCGCCAGCACCAGCATGGCCACCAGCGCACCATCTTTGCCGTTGCGGCGCAACGCCGTATAACCGACCAGCGCAAGCATGCCGATGGAGAGCAGCAGCGACGGCAGACGCACGGCAAATTCGGTGACGCCGAACAGGCCCATTGAGGCCGCAGAGAGCCACGCATAGAGCGGGGGCTTGGCGAGAAACGGCACGCCGTAATCATGCCACAGCGTCACCCAGTCGTTCTTCTCCAGCATCTTGCGCGCCATCTCGCCGTAGCGCGCCTCGGTCGTTTCGTTGAGCGGAATCAGAAACATCCCTGCCGCGCGCGTGACGAACAGCGTCAGCAGGGCGATGATCGCGCGTTTCTCAAAACTTATCTTGGGACAGCAATTCATTTGAACACAAACACCCTGTTAATGACGAAAGACAGCACCGCGCAGATGGGGACGACAATGGCCTGCGCCAGCAGCTTGTTCCAGCTGGCAATATCTACCAGCACAAATAATAGCGCTTCGTTAATGATAAACAAGACGACATAAGTCGGGATAAACTTTGCATAGCTTTTCCAGCCCCGCTCTCCCTCGATAAAGACAAAAGCGCGGAACATGAAATAGCTGAACGTCACACCCAGCACATAGGACCATACGACCGCAAAAAACGGCGACAGGTTAAAAATAACGATGCCGGTTGCATAAATCATATAACCGACGGCGGTGTTGATGCTGCCGGTCATCAGGAAACGCCTGATCTGGTGGGTGAGTTTCATGGCAAACTGCCTTCGGCAGGGGGCCTCTTCACCAGTTTTACTTCTTCCTGCTCCAGCCACGCGCCGAACTGGCTGCTATTGAAGAAATCATATTCGCGGCGTCGCGGCTCGAGCACGGCGTCGTATTTCGCCAGCCCCGCATCGGGGAATCCCGGATGACAATAGATCAGCACGGGCTCCTTAAGCGCGCACCAGTGCGCCATCATGGCAGGGAAATCCACCGGCTTGGAATAATCGTAGGCGCCGCGCAGCAGCTTGTTGTGCGCAATGCCGTTTTTTTTCAGGAAACCAAGCCAGCGCGAGCCCAGCACGGCAAGAACGCCGTATTTTGCCCCCTCTGTCAGCGCCGAGAGGTCATAGACGTTGCGCATCCATGATTGCGGCGCAAGCTCGGCGCGGACACGCAGCAGAATGTCGCGGATCACCGGAAGGATATGGACATGCTGGTGACCGTCGATGAAATCCGGCGGGGCACCCCATAGCTCGATAAATTTTTTAAACTGCGCGCGGATTTCTTTCTCGACAAGTTTCCGGTCAAGAATGCGCGCCCAGCTCTTGATGATTATCGCCTTCTCGGACGGAAAGCGCTCGCCGAACGCCGGCGTCAGCGGCTGCAGGTAGGTGAAGGTCAGGTGCAGACCGACATCGACTTTGTCATGCAGCGGCTTCAGCGCCTGCGCACCCTCTGCCCAGGCCGCGCCCAGACTCATGCAGCTGACGGCAGAAAGCCGGCCCTGCCCGGCCAGATCGATGATGGCGCGGTTGACGCCCGCGCTGATCCCGAAGTCGTCGGCGCATAAAATAACTGTCGCCTTGGGCATGGTGGTTGATTGTATGGTGGTTGATTTCATGGGATTCGTCATATAGAGTCGCAGTTAACTTCACAAGAGATTAGCATGTACCTGTCCGTCATATTACCCTTTTATCGCGAAGCCGCCAACGCGCCTGCCATGCTGGCCGCGCTGCAAAAAGTGCTCGACCAGATTCCGGGCGAGAAGGAGATTCTCGCCATCGACGACGGCAGCCCCGACAATACATATGATGTGCTGCTGTCACTGAAACCGCAGTATAAAGATTTACATATCATTCGATTCGCGCGCAATTTCGGCAAGGAAGCCGCGCTTACCTGCGGTCTTAACCGCGCCAAGGGCGATGCGGTCGTCATGCTGGATTCGGACCTGCAGCACCCGCCGGAAGTGATTCTCGAGATGCTGGAAAAGTGGAAACAGGGCGACAAGATGGTCTATGCCCTGCGCCGCAACAGAGATGGCGACAGTTTGCTGCGCCGTGCCTGGACGAAAACTTTTTACTGGGTCTTCCGCACCATTACCGAGCTCGACCTGCCGCCGGGCGCGGGTGACTTCCGCTTGCTCGACAAAAAAGTCGTCGCCGCCGTCAACCAGCTGCCGGAGAGAAACCGCTTCATGAAAGGTCTCATGACATGGGTCGGCTTTAAATCTTCTTTTGTCACTTTCGACGTGGCGGAGCGTACCAGCGGCAAGAGCAGTTTTTCTTTCAGCAAACTTTTCATGCTGGCGATCAACGGGCTTACATCTTTCAGCAACGTGCCGCTCCGCGTCTGGTCGTTGTTCGGCGTGCTGATCTCGTCCGTCGCGACAATTTATGCGATTTACCTTGTCATTAGCACATTACTCTTCGGCGCCAAGACAGCGGGCTTCGCTTCCGTCATGTGCGGCATTCTCTTTATGGGCGGCATACAGCTCATCTCCCTCGGCGTGATCGGCGAATATATCGGACGTATCTTTAACGAGGTCAAGGACCGCCCGATCTATATCGTTGCGGAAGACGACTAACGCCCGTGAATAAAGAAAAATTTACCGTCGAAGCGCGCGCGTTCATGGAACGGTGGCAGTGCCAGCCCGACGGCGAAATGTTTTTCACCCACGCCAGCCTGATCTGGCCTGTCACGGCGAACAATGAGAAATTGATGCTCAAAGTCGCCAACCCCGATGACGACGAGGCGCATGGCGCCGGCATGCTGCGGCATTATAACGGCCACGGCGCTGTTAGATTGATCAGGAATGACGGGCATATCCAGCTGCTGGAAAGAATTTCCGGTGCGGACAAACCGACGCTTGAACATATGGTGACAGCAGGTGAAGCAGATGCGGCAACGCATATCATCTGCGACGTGATTGAGCAGCTTCATGCCACGTATACGCAAACTTTGGCGCAAACGCCGCTCAAAAATCTTATCCCCTTCCGACAAAGGTCGGATGGTATGCGCAAGCACGTCAATGAAGGCCGCGTGAAAACAGCAGATCGCCCCCTCTTCCACATCGCTTATGACCTGTGCGATGAGCTGATTGCAGAAACCATTGATTTGCAAATACCGCTGCACGGCGATATCCATCACGGGAATATTCTCTATTCCTCAACGCGCGGCTGGCTCGCGATTGACCCCAAGGGCATTCTCGGCCCGCGTGTGTACGAATACGCGAACGCGCTGTGCAATCCCTATGATGCTTCAGACATTGTAACGCAGCCGGCGCATATGCAGCGGCAGGCGGCTATCATATCCCAACGCGCTTCACTGGATAAAAACCTGTTACTGCAATTTACCTTTCTCCACGCCATGCAGTGCGCCGCGTGGAGCCGCTCTGAACCCGGCCAGAAGCGCTGGCTGGCCTGCGCACAGACCGCAGCAAGACTGGCAGAAATAAAAATTTCTTAATGTTCGATCAGGAACTTCGTCAGCCCGAAAGCAAAGACGACAAAGATAACAGCAAAGCCGATGCGCCCGGATATTGTCCGCGGCACCATTTGTATAACTTCGATGCAGCCGCGAACCCACTTGGCAAGGAGAGGGTCTTTGGCCTGCAGCTCCTTGTCGCGGTTCATTTTCGTCAGCACGGTTATAAAAATACCCGCCAGCCCCGGGCTTCTGATCATGCTGTCGAGCTCGAAAGGCCCTGCGGACTGCCAGATGTCCTGATGATGCGTTTTCATCCGGTCCAAAACTTTCCAGAATGGAAAAAGTATCGCGCCGAGCAATAAAGCTATCACAAAAGGCACGACAACAATGTAAACTACCACCATATGATTTTGCCCCGGATTTTTCCTAGTTCGAAGAGCTTCATGAACACATTCAACACATATCCATTCAATACTGGCCCATTCAACACTGATCGGGCCAAAATGGCAAAAGTTTTTATTTCCACTGCGTTATCTTTTTTACTCCTGACTTTTTTGCTTTGCTGGCCTTCGCCGTCAAACGCGGCGGACCACAGGAATCTGCGCATCGGCATGTCACAGTTCCCCTCGACACTGCACCCGATGTTCGACGACATGGTGGCCAAGAGTTATGTTCTGGGCATGAGCCAGCGGCCCGTCACCGCTTTTGACGCCAATTGGAAACCCGTCTGCATGCTCTGCACGGTGCTGCCGTCTTTCGACAACAAGCTCGCGAAAAAGGAAACACGCGCGAATGGCAAGCATGGCATTGCCGCCACCTACACCATCCTGCCCAAGGCCGCCTGGGGAGATGGCGTGCCGGTGACGACGAAAGACATTATTTTCGCGTGGCAGGTGGGCAAGCACCCGCTCTCCGGCGTCGGCAACGCCGATTTCTTCGCCAAGGACATCGCGGATATTACGGTTGTTGACGACAAAACCTTCACCATTCATTTTTCCAAGGAGGAATGCGATTTTGCCTCCATCGACGGTCTCTATCCGCTGCCCGATCACCTCGAGCGGAAAATTTTCGAGAAAGATCCCGCGACTTACAAAAGCCGCACGCTCTACAACACCGACCCCGCCAATCCCGGCCTCTACTGGGGGCCTTACCGGATTGCAAAGGTTGATGCCGGCTCCTCCATCACCCTTTACAGGAACTCGGCCTGGACCGGATCAACGCCGGCGTTCGACACCATCGTTGTAAAAGCAATCGAAAACAGCGCGGCGCTGTCCGCCAACCTGGTCTCCGGCGACATCGACTATATCGCGGGCGAACTGGGATTATCTCTCGATCAGGCGCTCGCGTTCAAAAAACGCCTGCCGGACACTTACCTGACTGTTTTCAAGCCCGGCCTCACCTATGAACACATCGACCTGAATCTCGATGAGCCGCTCTTCCATGACCTGCGCGTGCGTCAGGCATTAATGTACGCGATGGACAGGGAAAGCATCAACAAAACCCTCTTCGACGGCCGGCAGCCTGTGGCTGCGGATTTTGTCAACCCGCTGGATACCGTCTATGACGCCGATGTGCCGCGCTACGCCTTCAACCCCGCGAAGGCCGCCGCATTGCTGGACGGCGCTGGATGGAAACTTGCGCCCGACGGCACGCGCGTGAACAAGGGCGGGCAGAAACTGGCCTTCACTCTCACCACCACCGCCGGCAACAAGAACCGCGAAGTGATCGAGCAGGCGATCCAGTCCGACTGGAAAAAGATTGGCATCGATGTGAAGATCGAAAACCAGCCGCCACGCGTCATGTTCGGCGACACGATGCGCGAGCGTAAATTCACCGGCGGCGTGATGTACGCATGGATGAGCGCGCCGAAGGATATCCCCAAAACGACGCTGCACTCCTCCATGATCCCGTCGCCGAAAAACAGCTATGCCGGGCAGAACTACGCGGGCTACGCCAATCCCAAAGTTGACAAGATCATCGAGGATCTCGAAACTGTCTGCACCGCGCCCAAAAACCAGCAGCTATGGAATGAATTGCAAAAAATCTACGCGGTTGAACTGCCGGCGCTGCCGCTGTACTACCGCGTTGATTCATACTTTATCCCGAAATGGCTGACCGGCCTTGCGCCGACCGGCCATATGCACCCGACAACCCTGTGGGTAGAGAACTGGGGAGTTGCAGAATGAAAATAAAAGAATTAACCGCCCGCTGGATGCGACTGCTCTTCAGGCTTGCCGGCAGATTTTTAATTGCTGTCGTTCTCTTCTTCTATGTCTCTGTCGGCGCGACTGCCGCTATCTCGCTCTACAAAAAATATATATATAGAGCGCAGGATATAGACACCATTAACACCATCATCGTCGACAGTGTTGATAATAAAAATCTTCTGCCGGTGACCGCCTGGCTGAATGCCCGTCCACTGGCAGAAACGGATAAACTGGTGGATATGATCACCACAAAAACCGGCGCGCTGGAATCCGGGACGTTTTTCGAAATTTTCCGGCGGCAGCTAAAGTTAGGCCGTCCTGAAGAAGCGCTGTTCTGGCTGCAACTGGGCCGCTACCGGCTGCGCTATGATATTATCCGCTGTAAGGCGGGTCCTGAGAGCACAAAACTTTTTGACAATATGCTGAATCTCCGGCCGTCACCCGCTATAGAAACGCTGCTGAAAAAACATCCTGAAATGCTGAAAAAAGCGCTGCAACGCGTACTGGACTTTGACGC
>PLXM01000037.1 GCA_003153235.1 Rhodospirillales bacterium | reverse complement strand
ACCAGGAAAACGCCGTCAACCGCGGCATTCAGGGCAATTACACGACCGGCCCCTGGGCGCTGAACCTGTCATGGAATGACGGCTTCTATTCCAACCACTATACCTGGCTGACAGGACTTGCCACCTACACCATGGATACCAATGACTCTCTTGCGTTTTTTGCCGGCGGCAACCTCGGCCGCTCCACCCGCAACACCTATGCCACGCCGCTCGCGCAAAACAACAGCAGCGTCTATAACGTGATGTACACGCATACGGACGGCGCTTGGACATTCAACCCGTACCTGCAATACACCTACGTGAAGAAGGATACGGCCATCGGCATCGACAACTCGGGCCAAACCTACGGCGCGGCCTTCCTCGCCAAATACAACTTCGACCAGAACTTCAACCTGGCCGGACGTATTGAATATATCGGCTCAAAAGGCACGGTCGTCGGCGGCGCACCGAACCTGCTCTATGGACAAGGCAGCCGGGCCACCTCCATCACCATCACACCAACCTATCAGGTCAATATGATCTTCGCGCGCGTCGAGGGTTCTTACACCCACGCCACCAAGACAGTGGCCGGCGACGCCTTCGGCACATCAGGCAACGACAAATCGCAGGGCCGCCTGATGCTCGAAACAGGGGTCATGTTCTAAACGCATCTACCACTAACGCAAAACTTAAGGGCGGCCTTTATCACAGAAGGCCGCCTTTTTCTTTGCGGCCGATTCTGCAGGCCTGCGGCTCATAACCAACATGCAGCCCTGTGCATCCATAAATTATATCAATACTTTCAATGTGTTATATTTATTTTCCAGAAAATTATTGCCATATTATATGTATTAATATATATTATGAAAATAATAAACAGGGAGGATATGATGGGATTTCCGGGTAAGAAGCACAAAGCAGCGGCACAGAATACGACAGATACGGAAGCTGCGGAAACAACGACCATAGCAGCACACGAGCCTGACGCTGTTGATAAACTGATTGCTGAATATCAATCAATGAACCACATAGTGACCCGTGAAGAAGCCCAGAGCATTCTGAATGCCGCAAAAGACGATGAGCAGAGACGCTCGGCCTGTTTTAATATCGGCAAAGACGGAACGGTCAAAGAATTCCGCGACGCTAATCAGACTGCAAACAAAAAAGTAATTAAGTACCGTGATTATATTTATGAAGACATGCGCGATTTTACAGGCGACAACGCCGCGCAGCAGCAGTTGTTCAATGGTGCTGTTCAGGCCTTCAAGGATGGTCATCCGGAGAATATCCAGACAGTCTTTACCAATCTTGACGAGTTTAAAGAAATAGACAAACCGCGAACCGAATCTGCGATGTTTAGCATGAACCTAGGCCGTGACTTTGTTGTAGATACGCTCAAAAGATTGACTCAAGACAGCGACCGTCCTTCCGATATCATAGACCTCGCCCTCGCCGACGTTCCCGAGCAGGATAGACAGGCTTTGCTGAACAGCGCTTTAAGACACTGTGTTGGCAGCAATTTTAACGGGGACAAGACATTTATTGCAGCCCTGTTGCAATCCGGTGCCAACGCAAATGCCGAATTCGGTGATTTTAAAGGCCTGATCCTTGGCGATGCGGTTATGACCGGAAAATCACAGCCTATTGTCGAGATGCTGCTCGAGAACGGCGCGAATTTCAACGACACGCTGTTCACCATGCAAGCGCAGGGCTACAAAGAAGAGTCTATAAACAAGCTGAGGCTCTATCGCGACAGAATAACGAATGACCCTGCCTCGCAGGAAACCACCGCTGCGCTGCTCGAAAAGTTCCGCCTACAGGAAGAAACAATCGCACAGCAAGGAAAAACCATTGAACAGCTGCGGGAAACCATGGCCGAGCTTGTCGAAAGACTGCCGGCACAAGCACAGACAGCAGCGGTAATAACCACAACGGCACAGGCTCCTGCGGCGGCCAATCAAAGCCAAATGAGAACCGCATCACAAGCATTAGCGCGTTAAACAACAGAAAAGGAACACAGATCATGAAAAAACAAGAAGGTAAGAAATTTTCACTAGGACTTGGATGGCCCACAATACTTGGAATTGTCGGCGGCGTGATCGCAGCCTGCACCATTCCCGGATTTGGACTGGGCCTGGCTGCTCTTGTCGGCCTTGGCACAGGCGTCGGATCATTTGTCGGCGGCCTTGCACTCGGCATTGGCGGAGCTATCGCCGGTACCGTTGTTGGCGGCGTTCTCGGTCTTGTTGGCGGCGGAAAAGGCGTCGCAACCGGCGCGATTATTGGCGCTTCAGTCCTTGGAATGGTCGGCGGCGTCGCCGGCACAGGCATTGGCGCCGTGAAAGGCTACGATATGACGAAGACAGCGATACAACACAAAGCCTGCGCCGGATCGTTTAATAAATCCGCATGTCCCACAAACGATAACAAAAAATCCGCTCATGCGCCGAAACTCTCTATCGTTTCAGCGCCGCCGGGACGTCCGGCCATGCATTTTAATATTGGCTAGAACCTGATAACCCACCCTCCGGAAACTAAAAACCCGCTCATGACAGAGCGGGTTTTTTATCGGGAGTAACGGAACCTAGCGGGCGATGGTAGGCCCCACGATGGGCTTGGCGCTTTCACGCTGCTCTTTCCTGACCGCGACGACAGCTTGCGCGATCGTGCCCATGGCGGTCAGCGCTTCAATGGAGTCCTCATGGAAAATAGAGGCGTTCTTCCCTAGATCCTTAGCTTTCTCGAAAGCTTCAAGAAGATCGCCTTCCATCTCTTCTAGGGTCTTTTTGGGTTTGGTTTCTTCTGACATGGTTTTGTTCCTTTGAAATATATTAACGGCAGACTGATGTCTTGATAGGCGCTGCTTTAGCTTTCTGCTCTTCCTGCTCGTGCTCGACAATGGCTAGGGCCTTGGCAAGCTTGGCCAGATCGCTATAAGTATCTTGAGAGCCGTATTTGGCCACGTGTTTAAACTTCTCAACGAGAGTTTCTTTTACTTCATCTAGTTCTTGCGACATTCTGTCCTCCAATAAGGTTGCGTGTTATCAATCGATTCTTTGATTGTGATCAACAACGTAATATATTTTCATAAATGAATCAATACTTTTCTGAAAAATATAATTTTAAAAAATACCAGTATTTTCAATGTATTACTACTATTTTACGAAATAAGTATTT
This sequence comes from Rhodospirillales bacterium, assembly GCA_003153235.1. Classification (GTDB taxonomy): domain Bacteria; phylum Pseudomonadota; class Alphaproteobacteria; order Micavibrionales; family UBA2020; genus PALSA-926. The sequence goes on along the minus strand of PLXM01000037.1, from coordinate 20,690 downwards.
TCCATTTGACATTGTCATAAGATATTTATTATAGTCATACCCAGCATGCCCGATAAGGTATCGGGTGTTTTTTAAAGTTAAACAAAGGAGATCACTACAATGGGCTTTTTACAACAATTCAAGGATGCCGCCGCCGAAACACTGGCACAGGCAACAGACATACTGGCCGCAAAGGCTGAAGAGGCCAGTGTTGTGGTCAATGCCGCCGTTGACACTGCCAGCCAGAAATTCGAAACCCTCACGGCTGCCGCCAGCGAAATGATTGACGAGATCACAACCCCCGTTTCCGTCAAGCAAGAGCGCGCCGCTGCACAAGCCAACGCCGCTGCCCAGGCTGCTGCCGCTGCCGCTAAAACCGCTCACGAAGAGTCGCTTGCTGCACAAGCACAAGCCAAGAAATCGGCAAAGGCCAAAACCACAAAAACCGCCACGACAAAGAAAACCGCAACAACTAAAAAAACCACAAAAACGGCAAAAACAACAAAAGCGACGAAAGCTCCCAAGGCTTCAGCTTAAAAACTGTTCCTGCATTTTAAAGGCGGCCTTTTTATGAAGGGCCGCCTTTATTGTATGCGTCCCGGAGAAATAACTGGCCCCGCAATACATTGTTATGGCGGCATTTATCAGCCCTTACAATTTTCTTACAATTCACTAACAACTCGCACACAAATCATCCGTCAACCCGCGTTATAATAAAATTATAAGTGGAAACAGAAACAGGCCTGTTAATGAAAGCTTATGCCAGGATTGCAATGCTGGTAATGATCGCGATGATGACCGTGACGACGAACGGCTACGCCGGATTTGTCCCCACACAAGCAGACTTGGTGACCTTAAGAGAACAGGCGCGTCAGGGCAATAAAGATGCGCAACACATACTTCAGATGTATTACGGAAGCGGCGGTTTGGCGCAGCCCCAGCGCGATGACTGTAAAGCCCCGGACGCCCCTATCGTATGCCTTGAGAAAGCCGCAAAAGGCGACGCCGAAGCGCAGTATAATCTCGGCTATTTATACGACACCAATGACAAGCCAAATTATAAAGAAGCCCTGAAGTGGCTACGTAAATCAGCTGATCAGAATAATGCCGATGCTGAATATGCGCTGGGCATCATGTATTCCGATGGTGAAGGCGTGCCGCGGGGCTAAAGTGGCTGAAGAGATCGGCCTCTCATGGAAACACTCTTGCCGCTTTTGATATTGATAACGATCTCTTCTGTGAACCGCCGGACGCGCTTAAAATATGCCGTGAAAAAGCAGCGGGGGGCGATGCACGAGCGCAGATGAATCTTGGAAGCTTTTATTCCTCGGAAGAAAAGCCGGACTATAAACAAGCGGCCAAATGGCTGCGGAAATCAGCTGATCAGGGAAATGCTGACGCAGAAGGTTTGTTGGCGTCATTGTATTTTGCAGGAGCCGGCGTGAAGAAAAACAACCAAGAGGGGTTGAAATGGCTCCGGAAATCAGCTGCCCAGAATAATCCCTCTGCGGAAGATTTTATGGGGTCATTGTACCTAGACGGCGAGGTCGTGCCACGGGATAAGCAAGAAGCGTTGAAGTGGTTCCGAAAATCAGTAAATCAGGGGAATTATGTGACACAGTTTTTCTTTGATCACCCTGCCTATAGCGATGGTTTCCATGACTTTAACCGCTAAAACAATGAAGCACCCTCCTTACCGTTTGTGGATATAAATCACACAGGCTATACTTGGAACCTGCGCTTTGTATAAAAGCGCACCACGTTAGGGCCATGGGGATACATGAAAAATTCAGGCGCGTTCATCGGGCCCTTTATGGTGGCGCTGTTACTGATCCTGTTTTGCACCCCCTCGCCCGCGCAGGATGAGGGCCAAAGCCATGCTGATCCAAGACCGAGCGCGTCAGGGCTTTATATGGCGGTGCGCATGGCGGCAAAGCACGGTCCCGTTGACCTCATCTTCCTCGATCAGGCCACGCTCAAGCTTCCTGCCGGATACGCGTTCATCCCCAAAAAGGAAGCCGCCGATATCATGAGTGCCGCCGGCAACCCGCAGGAGGACTCGCTCATCGGCCTGATCCTGCCTGAAAAAGGCCACTGGAGTCTTGATATAGATTATTACAAGACCGGATATATAAAGGACGACGAAGCCAAAAGCTGGGACGCCGACACGCTTCTGAAAGCTATCACCGACAGGACAAGCGAAGAAAACAAAACCCGCGCCACGCTCAAGGTTCCTGAGATTGAGGTGGGCGGATGGATTCAAAAGCCAACCTATAATACCAAAACACACCAGCTGGTATGGTCGATGCTGGGCAAAATCAAAGGCGGCGGCGGACCGGACAGCGTCAATTACAATACCTTCGCCCTCGGACGCGACGGTTTCTTCAAGGTCCGCCTTATCGCACCGACAGCTTTTATGGACGAAGGCCGGCGCGGCGCGGACGAGATCATGGCGCAATTCCATTACAACCCCGGCAAAACCTATGCTGATTTCGCCGAAGGGTCGGACCGCGTCGCCGAATACGGCATCGCAGCGCTGGTGACCGGCATCGTCGCGAAAAAAATCGGCCTGCTGGCCCTGCTATGGATCGTTCTGGCCAAGGCGGCAAAAGCCGCCATCGTCGCCGTGCTGGTCTTCTTCAAGAAAATCAAGAAATACTTCACCGACAGGGACAAGTCAGTTTCTTAACGGGGGAAAAGCATCATGGGAACATTGTTGTCAATGCTGCTGGCCTCGGCGAAGTTCGCTAAATTCGGCAAGGTCCTGCTCTCCGCCCTCACCATCGTCATTTCAATCGCCGCCTACGCCTCGCTCTACGGCTGGCCTTATGCCGCCGGCTTTGTCGGATTGATTTTCTGCCACGAGATGGGGCATTACATCGCCGCCCGCCAGAAAAATCTCAACGTCGGACTGCCGACCTTCATCCCTTTCGTCGGTGCGTGGATTGCGCTCAAGGAACAGCCGATGGACGCCGAGACCGAAGCCTATGTCGCCTACGCGGGCCCGCTCGCCGGAACCCTGTCTGCTTTCGCCGTCTATTTCTGGGGACGCCACGTGGATAATCACCTCTACCTGGCGCTCGCGCAGGCGGGATTCATGATCAACCTGTTCAACCTGATCCCGCTGCATCCGCTCGATGGCGGACGCATCGTCTCCATCATTTCCCCGCGGCTGTGGTTCCTCGGCGTGCCGCTGCTTGTCGGGATGTGGCTCTATAACGCCAGCTGCATGCTGATCGTGATCGCCATCATCGCCTGGCCGCAACTGATCAAAGCGTGGCATTACGACCCCAAAGCACCGGAAAATATGGCTTATTACAACGTCAAGAATGCAACGCGTTTCGAATACGCCGTGATGTATCTCGGGCTGATCATCGTCCTCGCCGCGATGATCGAAAGCCTGAAATAAAAAAACACCCGCACAATGTAGCGCGGGTGTTTTTAATTTTAACAGCGTTTCAGCCGATACTTATTTCACTTTAGGCTGTGACGATTTTTTCGCTTTCGCCGGCTGGGTGCGTTTTGCAGCGATGATCTTTAACGTCTCGCTCAGCGAACCGCCCGCCGTGACATGATAAATTCCGACCTGCTGGGGGAATTCCTTCTGTAGTACTCCCGCAAGCTTCTCCATGTTGCTCCCGTTGTTGTTCGTCAGCAGTGCAAAGTCAACTGACGCTTTGGGGGAAGCTTTCAGCATCTGTTGCAGTTTCTCCAGAGACGCCTTTTGGTCAAACGCATCGCCGTCTGAGAAAATGACAAAGTGCTGCGCTTTCTTTGTCGCAGCCGCTGCTGCCTGCATATAACCGGCGGCAGGAAGGAAATTGGTGCCGCAGTTGAGGCCCTTTTCTACAGCCTTGAGATTTGCATCATTGACGACAATCACAGGCGTGTCACTGTCACCCCAGAGCCCGACTGTGACATTCGCTTCAGTGGCCTTCGAAAAAGCCGTGGCGCTTTCAAGAGATTCTTTCAGCGGCGTGCTGCTTCCTCTTCCTGTACCCATGCTACCGGAACCGTCGATGAGGAAGGTAAAATCCTTACCCTTTACGTTTTCCTGTTTCAGGGAGGCCAGCTGTAAAGTATTCACTTGCTGCTGCAGATCCTTGATGGTTTGCGCGGCAGCTTCCAGCGCTGCAGCGACGCGCTTGTCGCCCGCTGCCTTGGCTTCAGCTTTCTGATTGAAATCACCGGCGAGGTAATCAAGGTTTTTCAAAACGTCTGATACGGACTTGGGCATTTTTATCTCCTGTTATTAAATGGATGGAAGGTTGCGTAAAATATGTACGGCAAACTAGGATGTTTTCATACATAACACAATAGTGTTTCTGAAAAATTGTCTCTGGCTGGAAAATTCTTGTTTTACAGCGGATTAATTACGTGCCTATATGATATGAAAAATATAAACTTCTCAGCTGTGGACAAAGCGGACGGAAAGCCCGGTCTTGCTGCTGCAGACGTATTGAATAGCATCATTGAGCGCTTTTGATTTCGCATGACCCGCATCGCGCGATGATGTCCAGTAGACACCCGCCGTGCCAGACATCTCCTGATTGAAACCACCGACCTTTGCGGCAACGTTGAACAGCTGATAGAGCTCGGTGTTTGACGGCAGGCGCGCGTCCTTCTTGCCCTCCGCGCACAGCTCCTGCGCTTCTTTTTTCGCGTCGCCAAAAAGCATGACGCCAGCATCTACAGGCGCGACCCACATCGGCTTGTGGGTCTTCGGCGATATACCCGCATAGATCCAGCCGTCGTCAGCTACATCGCCGATCTCAAGCTGCGTCTTTTTCTTTTCTGCCATCTTCGCGGCGCGTATCGCAGCGGCATCATCGGCATCGCTCGTGCCAACCGGCCTGATGCGGGTCGCGCCGTTGGTAGTTACGACGAGGCTTTCATCCTCCGCAATTTCGACCTTCGCGCCATAGGCGGCAACGGAATTGAAATCTTTGCTGATACTGATGTCCGTTGTGTTTTCTGCGGTAACATCAGGTCTCTTCGTCTCGACACCATTATGCGTGTAAAGCGTGACATCCCCTGCCGGTGCTATCTTGACGTCAATACCTTGAAGCGTCGCCTTGAGGCGCAATTCACTGACATCCAGCCAGACGTTTTGCTCAGCCTGATTTGTGCTTTCCTCTGTCATGCTATCCCTTCACAAAGCGGGTTAGGCGTTAGAAGGCAGATTGCTTCTGGTTGGGAAGCGCTTTTGCTCGACGCTTTTTACCGGTGTCGGTGCAGGCGGCAGGCGCTTGGTTATCTCCGCCACCTGATCCAGCAGCTGCTGCAGAACTTCGGGCGCAACCTCTATCGTCGAAGGCTTGCCTGTCACTTTTTCACGGTAGGCCTTCAGACTTCTGATATTCGCTTCATCCCACTTGTTAGCCTGGATGCAAAAAAGCGCGTCATCAAAATTGGCGCCGGCCTTGTACAGAAGTTCTATGGTCGGCACCATGCGGACGGATTCAATGGCCTTGGCAAGCACGAACCCTTTAAACCCCTGGACTTCGGCGTTCGCACCAGCGCCCGCTTTTAAAAGGGCGGCGACAAGATCATCGCCGTAGTAATGGTCTGTCACAGCGCGCAGCAGGGAACCGTCAAGACAAGCCTGCTTGCTCTGCTCGGGGAATTTGTCCATGGCAAGCGTGATAATCGTCGCCTGATCATCGCTCCCTGTCGTCACGCCCTTTATCAGCTGATCGAATATCTTTTCACTGTCAACCGGGTAAAAGCTGCTGTGATCGCAGACCATAAACTTTGCGGGGTTTGCCAAAATACACTGAAGATTATCCGTGCGACCTTCCTTAAAGGCTTCAATCGCACCGTTTTGCAGCTCCCGCTGATCCGATCCGCCCATGTAGTAAAGATCATACGCACCTCCCATTTTGTTTTTGGCTTTGTCGTTGGCGGCGCACAATTCTTCCACTGTTCCATCTTTGCCGATTTCAAAAGGCGTTTTAGCCTTAACAACCGGCTGATCGATTTCTTCTTGTTTCTTTTTGCCTTTTCCGAACATGCGTCTTCTCCTCGTATATTTATAAAATATAACGGTTAGTTATAGTTGATTCCCATAAGATGGTCAATATTAATTATGAAATATATTAAACTGCGCTATTCGCTTTAAAACAGCAGTTTCATAAAGATAATATTAAATATGGAAAATAATTATAGGGGGCAAAAATGCAGTCTGATTCCGCTCAAACGCCGGGTGCGGCAGCGGCAGGCGCTGCGGAGGCCGTGCTGGCAGGCCCGTATTTGCCAAGGTTAAGAAGCTTAAAAAATTTCTGCATCTCGGGCGGCAGCGCCTTGCCGGCAACATGGTTGATGGCAATGAGCGCCTGCGGGTTCGCCGCCACCGTTTTCGCAAATGACACCATGGCGGGATTGCCGGCCACTAGACCGATATAAAGATTCTTGATTGCCGCCTCGTATTTTTGCATGTCGTTCAAGGCGGCTTTGGTTTGCATCACATCCGACACCGGCAGCATGCCTTTACCTTTGGCGACAGTATTGAGTATGGGCAAAAACTCCGCAACCGTGGCCAGATCCTTCTGCTGCTGTGCGGTGACTGCCGGATTTGCGCGCGCTGCGGCAATACCTGACTGCAATGTGCTCAGTGCGATGACGAGCTGCTTGTTTTCCACGTTGCTCGTAAAAAGTTTCCTGTCCCGCACCGGCAGGCTTGTTGTGATGTCGACCTGTCCGTCATGCACATATTTTTTAATGTCGATACGCTGGAAAAGTTTTTCCTGCTTAGACGATAATACCATTGGCGCAAGCTGCTGTATGGCGTTCAGAGCAGATGTATTCGATGCCGCTGCCGCCGCGAAGGCTGTCATGACCGGATCGCCTTTTACCAGCTCATTATAAAGATTCTTGATCGCCGATACATATTGCGCCCTGTTGCTGACGATAGACCTGACATTATCCACATCCGAAAGCGGGATAATGCCCTTGTTGTGCACAATCATCTTGATGACGGGCAGAACATGCGCAACGGTTTGCAGATCCTGCTGCTGCCGTATATTACCATCAGGATGCTGAAGGGCCGTAGAAATGCCGGACTGGAGACCCGCCAGCGCCGCAGACAGCTGCCGGTTCGTCGTATCGTTCCTTAAAAGATTTACCTCTTTCGCCGGCAAATATCCCGTGATGTCGATCTTGACCTGCGCGCCGTTCTCTACCAGTGTAACCGTCTCGTCAATATTACCGATAACGCCGCCCGGATTGCCGCTCGGCGCAGGAATGAAGGCGCTTACAGCTTCCACCGCACCGCCAAATGTCAAAACACCCGCCGTGGCGACGATGGCAAATTTTTTTCTTAAACGACCTTTTTTCTTTGTTCTGATCCCCACCAAGCCCCCCGGCTTTTAAAAAACGATCATCCAGTGAATCATATGTTAACATAATATAGTTAATTTTGTCAATGAGTTAGATCACATAACTTAATTTTTTATATATTATTCAATAACTTGAAAGATATCAGCGCATCCTGATGTATTGGCGCTGCAGGCCATCCCTCTTCCAGGCAAAGCCCTCTGTATAAAAGTGCATAAGGGACAGGAAGGCCAGAATATCCATCGCCCATACCTGCCCCTTCAGGTAGCTCAGATAAGACACCGGAAAAATGAGGACGGATGCCAGCACCGGGCATAGGATGTAGACGGGGATGCTGGAAAAACTCAGGAAGCGGTAGAGCATATTCTTTGCAGATACTTTATTCCGGTTCATGTCATGAGAAATGTAGAAGATGAAGGCGGATACATCATGCACGATCCTGCCGATCAGGATGCAGAAAGACGGGTAGTGCAGAAAATACAGGATGATGGAGAAAACAGCCGTCATGACATTGGCGCCGATAAAGAGCCTGCCAATCTGTGTCTTCACCGGCTTATAGGCCAGATAGGCGAACACGAGGAAAGGCACCAACAGCGCCAGAATGCCCATCGTAACATAATGCTGCAGAGCGGTGTCCTTGAAATAAAACCCGATAACGGCAAAATGTAGAGGAACCGTTATGAGAACGGCCACTACTTTCCACAGGAAATTAGTTTTCTCAAAACCCGCGCCCAGCAGTCGGCACTGACCGATGGACTGACCGACCAGATGGAGTACGTTCCAAAAGACGTACGCCATAAGATACACGCCTGTGTTGACAAGGGTGGGAAAGGCCAGCAGCGTCAGCGCCAGCAATGCAGCCGGAACAGCGATACGCGCGCCATAGTGCCTGAGATATTCGGCATCGAGAAACGTGATAGAGCTGGCCGTTATATGCGGCATGTTCAGAAAAATGAAAAGCAGCACCAGAGTCGACGTTTGCGTCGGCGCATGCGCCTGCACCGCACCGCCCAGAAAAAGCTGATCAACCAGAACGACCGCCATGAGCAACGGAACGATGGCATATGGCAGCAGTAATAGCGCGCGCGGCGTCTCGTAAAGACCCTTGTTTTTTGTCGTGGTGTTGGATGCGGCGGGCGGCATGGGGTCAGCTTCTTAGCGTTATACCGGTGTTTCTTCTATAACAAGGATAAAGAAAATACACGATAAGTAAAGAGAGTATGATCCACAGCAAATAGTTGCTTAATGACAGCGCGTCGGGCAATATCTGCCTTGAAAACTCCCATACTCCGAACCTCCGTCAGACCGAAAGGACAAAAGCCCTATGCAGAACCTAAACATTCACAACGTCTCCGATATCGCCATCAGCTGGGGGCTTCAGGCGCTGGGCGCCATCGCCATTTTCGTTGCCGGCAGATACCTCGCCGGTCTTGCGGTAAAAATCCTCCGGACACTTCTGGAGAAAAGCAAGGTCGATGAAACCCTGGTCAACTTCCTCTGCAATATGAGCTATGCGCTTGCGCTGGTGTTCGTCGTCATTGCCGCGCTGGGGCAGTTGGGTGTCCAGACAGCTTCAATTGCAGCCGTTATCGCCGCTGCCGGTCTCGCTGTCGGCCTCGCGCTGCAGGGATCACTCGCCAACCTCGCTGCGGGCGTGATGATCGTAGCGCTGCGCCCCTTCAAGCTGAAGGACTCTATTCTCACCTGCGCCGTCACCGGAACAGTTGTCGACATCAACATCGTCGCCACAACCCTGAAAACGGACGACGGAAAGTTCGTCATCATCCCCAACGCGAAGATCACCGGCGACATCATCGTCAACAACTCGATGCAGTAGCCGGGCAGACATTAATATTTTCCGCTTAAAACGGTAAATATTTGATTATGCAGGATTTTTTGTTTTTCCTACAGAATGACAGCTGGGCATCTCCTTGTTTTTTGGCTATCGTGAGACGTGACTTATTAGTCCATGGTCGGTAATTGTTTTTCCAGCCAAGGAAGTCTATGCCGGGGTCGTCTAACGGAAGAGATATAAGGATGGCGGAGAAAACCGATCAGGAACTGATCCACGGCGCACAACGCGGTGACCGCGCCTCCTTTTCTCTTTTGGTGGAAAGGCATTACAGGTTCATGTTCAAAGTGGCGTGGCAGTGGGGCGGCATCAGGGAGGATGCGGAGGATATCGCGCAGGAAGCATCGATGAAACTCGCCGGCCATATCGGCGATTTCCGCTTTGAATCCGCCTTCACGACATGGCTTTACAGGCTCGTCATCAATACGGCCAAGGATTATTACAAGGTAAAAAACAGGAAAAATTCCCGCGAGGGGCAATTGTTCGAGGATGTTGATTATGTTTCACCCGAACTGTCGCCCGAAGAAAAAATCATGAGCAAGGATGTTCTGAAGGCCATTGCGGAGCTGCCAGAAACCTTGCGGGAAACCATTATCCTCGTGTGCTGGCAGCAACTGAGCCACAAGGAGGCGGCTGAGGCGCTGCAATGCCAGGAAGGCACTATTTCATGGCGCGTGCATGAAGCGCGGAAAAAAATTGCCGAAAGTCTGGATATGAAGAAAAAAGGGAAGAGCTATGAATGAACCAGAGCTAGACAAAATATTGCCCCGTTTGCATGCGCCGGAGCCTTCGAAGGAAGCGCAGGACCGCGCCCTGAAGAGCGCGCTGGAGGCTTTTGACAAAAACCCCGGCGGAGCGTCACAAAAGACGCGTCTCCTTGATATCGACGATATCAAGAAACGTCTGATGCAAAAGCGGTATGTTTTTTCCTGCATCGGCGGTGCTGCATTAGCCTGTGCCGTTCTTGTCTTCTTTTCCCCTGTGAACCACGGGTTTATCCCTGAGAATACCCAGGAGACCTTGTTTTCAGCACCGGCCGTATCGGGCGGCAGCGGAGGTATGGCATCCAACGCGATTGCCGATAGTATTGTTACGACTACAGCGTCGCCTCCCTCTTTACTTGCGCCCATACTCTGCCTGCTTGCGCTCTCCGCGGTCGCGTTCGGCATAAGATATTTCTACAACAAAAGAAAGCAGAAAGAAAAATCGGAGGCTCACCCCCCAGGCGCGCCTCCCGAGAGTCTGACGCACAGGGTCCTTTTAAAAATAATATATCTTTTCCCTGACGTGGTCGGCGCCGGATCCCTGTTTACCATCTTTCTAGCCGTCCTCAGATCTCTTCTGATAAAGTTTAATGGCAGCAAGGTTTACAGCATCGTCGATGATAGAAGTAACCCTGCTGCGGGGGCATCCTCTTCACACGCCTCTCTTTTAAGTATTTTCTACGTCGTTGCGCTCTGCGCGCTCGCGGTTGGCGTAAGATATTTTTACAGGAAAAGAAAACAGGAAAAAAACAGCAGGCTCGCCAAAAAAGATTAATTCTGAGGAAAGACTGATCCTGCGCCTTCCTTAAAGCCTTCCGGCTTTTTATCCCCAATCCATTGATTTTTATGCATCTTATTTCTTCCAAGGAAATTCGATGGTGCATCGTCTTACCTGTAAGAGATTAAAACGTAACACATCAAAAAGGAGAATAAGACATGGACAATTACAAAAGGACACACAAGCTTGCCGCCGCGATGACAGCAGGCATGCTGATGGGAGAAAGCACATCAGCTCATGCCAACACGACGTTCTCGACGATTTTCGACAATATTGTCGGATCAATGGCCAGCATGCCGAGTCTGATTTCAACAGTGGCTTATATCGGCGGCATTGGCCTCGGCGTTGCTGGTGTCTTCAAACTGAAGCAGCACGTTGACAATCCCGGTCAGACGCCAATGAAAGACGGTCTTGTCCGCCTTGGCGCCGGCGGCGGCCTGTTGGCGCTGCCATTTGTGACATCAGCGATGATGGGATCGATCAGTAACGGCAACACCAATCAGGCTGCAGAAACGCTGTTTGCGCCTCCACAGGTCAATGGCGGTTAACAATATGGCTTATTTAAGATTGACGCCCGGCATCGATTGTGGTGCCGGGCGTATTCTTTGAGGTAAGGCCTACTCACATACGAGACGCAGGAGCGGCGGGTCTGACGGCGGAGGTGGCTGCAGCAGCGGCGAGTGCGGCGGGCGCCTTTTCAGCGGCCTCAGGCGGCGTGTTCGCGCTTTTTTTATTGAAAATTTCCTGCAGCTCGCTGCTGGTAACGAAAGACCGGCCTTTATAATTGGACCATTCATGACCGGGCTGTTCCGCATGCTCAAGGCCGATGCTGCCGATCGGCAGGCAAAATGATGTTGTCTGCATATGCTCGAAACTATTAAGTTCACGACTAACTTTGGGGTGTAAAGCCCCATAGGCGATGCTCCCCTTATATGATCCCTCCAGGCCTGTGGCGTAATATTCCTGAAAGAACCTCATCCTGCTGCGGTCAAAACCCCACAGCTGGTTTTCAATTGCATCATTGTAGTTCGCTGCAGCGCTTCCAATCAGCAAGCCCTGCTCGTTAAGCATTTTCTGCACTTGATCTGATTCAATATCCAGGTGTGCGTGATCAAGATCGGCGAAGAAATGCTGGTCGTAGTCTCCCTGCAGAGAAATAAGGATCTTTGCGGCATCCACCTGAAGCCAGACAACACCGTCATAACCGCTGGTGCGCCACTGCTTCTTCGTCTCCGTGCGGCTGTAAAGCTCTTCATTTTTGTATTCAGGAATAGAGCACAGGTCCATGACATGCACATTCGGCATCCCGTCATCAACGACCGCCTCAAGATAAGCCCATTGATTTTTGGTGAGCCGCCTTGAGTCAAACCACAGATTAACATCCGCATTGGGATGGCGCTTGCCCGCCTCGCGCACATTCTCGATATATTCTTCGGGCAAAGGCAAGCGAATGGAGCCGTCTTCCGGATCCGGCTTGGCAGGCAAATCCAGATTCAGCCAAAGAAAATTCAGGGACTGGGTTTTACTGGCAGACTGTCTTTGTTTTTCCTGCAGGGCGATCTGGGAGAACTCAGGGTCTTTTTTCAGCTCTTCCGATGCATACTTGGCCACGCGCCAGTTTTCCCGCACCGCCGCCATGACGATGTCGGGGTCGTTTCTGAGATCATCCGATGCATATTCAAGTGCCTGCCCATTTTGCTGCACCGCCGCCATGACGATGTTGCGGTCATTCTTCAGCTCTTTTGATAAATCCAGCAGCATGCATGCATTTTGCTGCATCGCCGCCATAACGATGTCGCGGTCATCCTTCAGTTCTTTCGATGCGTATTCAAACATTCGCCAGTTTTGCTGCACTGCCGTCAGAACGATATCATGGTCATTCTTCATATCTTTCGATGCATGGCTCAGCGCCTGCCCGTCTTGCTTCACCGCCGCCATAACGACGGCGCGGTCATTTTTCAGGTCTTCCGATGCATAGCGAAGCGCTTGTCCATCTTGCTTGATAGCCACCATGACGATGTCGCGATTATTTTTTTGCGCTTCCGAGGCATAATTAAGCGCCTTCCCATCTTGCTGGATAGCCGCCATGATAATATCGCGATTATTCTTTATGTCATCCGATGCATATTCAAGCGCCTGCCAGTTTTGCTGTACCGCTGCCATAGCGATGTCATGGTCGTTTTTCAAGTCATCCGATGCATACCTCAGCGTCCGCCCGTTTTGCTGCACTGCCGTCAGAATAATGTTGCGGTTGCTTGTCAGGTCGCCCAATGCATACTTCAGCGCCTGTCCATCTTGTTGCACCGCCGCCAAGATAATGTCATGGTCTTTTTTCAGATCTTCCGATGCATACTTCAGCGCCTGCCAATCTTGTTGCACCGCCGCCAAGATAATGGCGCGGTCATTCTTCAGTTCTTCAGGCACATATTCAAGCGCCTTCCAGCTTTTCTGCACCGCCGTCATGATGATGTCATGGTCTTTTTTCAGATCTTCCGATGCATACCTGAGCGCCGATCCATCCTGCTGCACCGCCGCCATAACGATGTCATGGTCTTTTTTCAGATCTTCGGATACGTAGCGAAGCGCTCCCCCGTGTTGCTGCACCGCCATCATGACAATGGTGCGGTCTTTTTTCAGATCTTCCGATGCAGAGTTAAGCGCCTGCCAATCTTTCTGTACCGCTGCCATAACGATGTCATGGTTATTTTTTAATTCTTCCGATGCATAATCAAGCACCTGGCCACTTTTCTGCACCGCCGCCATGACGATGTCGCGATTATTTTTTAGTTCTTTTGATGCATACCTGAGCGCCGATCCATCTTGCTGGATAGCCGCCATGACGATATCACGGTCGTTTCTGAGATCATCCGATGCATACCTGAGTGCCCGCCCATTTTTCTGCACCGCTTTTGTAATAATGTCGTGGTCGTTCCTCAGTTCTTTCGATGCATAATCAAGCGCCTGCCAATCTTGCTGCATCGCCACCGTGATAATGTCGCGGTTATTTTTTTGTTCTTCCGATGCATAGTAAAGCGCTTGCCAGCTCTGCTTCACCGCCGCCATGACGATGTCGCGGTCATTCCTCAGTTCTTTCGATGCATATTCAAATACCTGCCAATTTTGCTTCACCGCCGCCATGACAATGAGACGGTCGTTTCTCATCTCTTCCGATGCATCGTAAAGCGCCTGCCCATCTTGCCTCACCGCCGTCAGGACGATCTCGCGGTCATTCCTGAGCTCTTTGGATGCATACCTGAGCGCCTGCCAGTTTTGCTGTACCGCCGCCAGGGCGATCTCGCGGTCATTCCTCAGCTCTGTTGATAAATCGCAAAGCGCCAACCCATCTTTCCGGACGGTCTCCAAAGCACGGTCCCGCTCTTCTTGCGAGGGACCCGCTGGAGGTTTGCCATTATTCATTCCCGGATCATTAGCTTTCGCAGCTTTTTTTCCTGAAGCCGCTGCAAAATCCGAAACGATCCCCTTATCTTTATTTATTTTCTCTTCAGCTGCTTCCATCCCTTGATGCCCCAATATTACATAACATATAATACTATATCATTCCATAATTATCAATAATGGTAGCAAAGTTAGGTAAACTAATAGTAAACACCGCACCGTTGCGTTTTTTTTATGCTGATATATCAAATAGATAAATGTAAAAGAAAGTGGGGGAGTGGCGTCCCCGAGATGATTTGAACATCCGACCTAGCGTTTAGGAAACGCTTGCTCTATCCAGCTGAGCTACGGGGACACTAGAATTATCTGCGAGATGTATAGCAACATCCCCATCAGACGCCACAATATACCTGATTGTCCGATGGCGTCAAATGGGGGACGCATAGCCCCCACTGCGACGGCGGATGACACCATCACCAAGATCGTCACATCGTTTTATGAATGATCTGGATTAATGCGTGTCGCGAAAGCAAGCTCCAAAGATATTCTGGGTTCCAGGAGCTCCATCTTTCGTGGTGCAGGGTTCACCATAGGGCGTGCCCGGCACACTGGCGCATCCAGCCAGAATAAGCGTGGGGAAGATCAGTGCGGATAATACGGCCAACATAGCTACTTTCTTCATTTTTATCTCCTTAATAATATGCAGCAGAACGGCGCTGCTCCGTCAAAACGATAATTACCAGGTGCAGCTGCACTGCCGTTACTTCTCACTTGAGAGGTTTACCCGTCGCACATGAAACGCGGGGGCAGTCGGTGGCGCTCGTGGCTTGTCCCGCAGCGCATGAAACGCAAAACGTTCTCCCGTCATCGCCAACACAAGTACCCCAGGTGGTGCCATCTGGCTGTTTTACCCATGAGCAAGAAGTATCGGCGTGTGCAGCAGAGGCTATGAATAACGGTAATGTAATAACGCAGACAAAAAGTGTCCCGAAGAAAAGACCTTTACTGAGCCTCATTTTACTGCCCCTGACTATTACATTGATCTTTGTTGGTCTGGCATTGGTTGCTGCAGGATTGCGCACCACCACAGCCGTTAATGCACTGATTGTAGTTAGCCTGGCATATGTCTGCATGGCTTTGTGCCGCTGCGGGTGTGGCATGGAACATATAGCTGCCCCCTAAACCAACGAAGGAAATAACGAAGATAAATGCATATTTCTTCATAGTGAGAATCTCCATGATGTTAAAAGATTACGTTCTGAGTATAGGGGATCAGCTGACGAGTCAAACAATTCGTATTCCTGAAGAATAGATCAAAACAAGCAACAACATCTCGCAGATTCTTATCTGCGCTTTAATGGATCTTGATGCCGGGGATAGCTTTTTCGATGCTGCTGGCCATTCTGGTGGTTTCAAAATACTGACCGACTTCCTGCTCGGTGAGGGTTTTTGACAGGATGTCATCCCTGTATTGCGCCGCCCAGGCCAGTTTTCCCCTGACATCGAACAGCAGAAGGGCGGCTTCGCCGTTCACTGAATCATTGCGCTGGCCATTTTTATAATGCGCCGTACGGCGCACCGTGCCCTTGTCATCAGAGGCCTGAAACGCCGGCGCGCCGTTTTCACCGTCATGCAGCCTGTCGTCCTTATAACGCATGACGCCGATCAGCGCGCCCTTGTCATTGAAAACTTGCACGGCAGGCTCGCCGCGCTGGGTATCGTTGAGCCGTCCATCCCTGTAGCGCTCGATCCTCAGAACACCGCCAAGCTTGACGACGGCATTCACGAACTCTTCGCCCTTTTTGCCGCGCACGTCGGCATTCTCGCTGGCCTCCTTGAAGACAGCAAGATTTTTTGCCGTCAGGAACACCTGATAATTGTTAGGCGCATAGCCATAGGTGACTTCGCATTTTTTTACATCGCCTTCTTTATGCAGTGAGAGCAGGTCTTTCTGAAACCTCCCCTCCACTTCCAGCAGCCTTTTTTGACCTCTGGGAATATCTCCGTAGAAAGCTTTTATATACCATTTAACCGCTTCATCATCGTCTTTGATATCATCGCCATGATCCGCTGTGGCTTGGGGCGGGACCGCATCAGACGGCTTTTTCTGCTCCCAACCGGTCGATGTGCCGACGCTGTTATCAAACACGATCACATCTTTATAAGTGCCTTTGGAGTAAGCATCCCCCAGCTTCAGACAGGCTTCGGCGCTGCCTTTCTCCGCCGCCTTGAGATATTCCTCGACGGCTTTATTCACATCACTGGCAAGAAAGGTGCCGTTGTAATAGGCATCGCCAAGTTTGATCAACGCCTCGACATCTCCCTTTTTGGCGGCCTTCACCAGCAGCGAAACTTCTTTTTTGCTCTCCTGCCCCGCAAGGAACGCTTCCATCAGATGCGGCGCTTTCAGGCTCAGCCGCTTCCTGACCGCCGCGAAAACAATAGCGGCAAGAAGCACACAGAGCCACGTTTTTGGCAAATATAATAAGTAATAGGGCATGCAACACTCTAAAGAGTTATACTTTATACAAGGGTATCAAATTTTCCCGAAGCTTGTCGAGTATGTTCCTCGTCCGGTGTGATTACCATCCGCCGCTGCACCCGCCGCCGCCAAACCTGCCGCCGCCGGCAATAAATATGACGGAGCGAAAAAACATGCCTGCAAAGGTAGGGGGGTGCGTTCTCTCGTATTCTTCATCCCTTTTAATCTGGCGTACAGTAAATACACAAACCAGAACAATCATTCCCAAGAACAGGATAATCATGCTCCAGCCCAGAATAATCGCAGCCCAAGGGGGTAAATGATCAAGGTCCCGGTTAATGGCCTGGCTAGTATAAACAAGAGCCTGTTGAAGTTGTTCCTGCGATGTGAGCTGGTCTGTAACTTTATGGCCGCCTAAAACATCCAGAATCTCTTTTGTACCGTCAACGATGCCTTGCTCCATTTTACCGGCACGGAAATCTGGGAGTATCACTCCGTAAACAATCTGGCTCGACTTGGCATCTGTCAACGTTCCCTCGAGGCCATAACCGACCTCGATCCTGACCTTGCGCTCATTGGGTGCGACGATCAGCAAAACGCCGTTGTCCTTGGCCTTCTGGCCAATTCCCCAGTGACGACCCAGCTGAACGCCAAACTCCTCGATCGTCTGCCCCTGCAGTGAAGGCAGCGTCACCACGACAACCTGATTTGTCGTTTGCTTTTCGTGATCCGCAAGTTCCTGCGTCAATCCCGCGATCGCACCGGACGAAAGTATATGCGCATTATCAACAACCCTTCCTGTCAGTAGAGGGAAATTGATGTCAGATGCAAAAGCAATCCCCGTCCAAAGGACAGGCAGCAAGAAGAATAAAATGGTACAAATACGTTTTACCATCCGCCGCTGCACCCACCGCCGCCAAAACTGCCGCCGCCGCCGCTGAAACCGCCGGAACTTCCCTTGGAATGGAACAGGGCTCCGAAAATCATGCTAAGAAAGATTCTAAGGATGAAGCTGGCAAACATCTCCTCCTTTTCCTGATTTGTCATCTTTGCTGTTGATGCCAGCACCTGATATAGACAAAGCCCGCCTATAATGACCATAACGAAGGCGGCTATTAAATTCTGCGTTTGCTGATCCTGTGCCACAGGCGGTTCGGCTAGCTCAACTGAACCACGGGACATGGGTACCCCATTCAAAACTGTCAAGATCGCTGCAGTGCCACTGATAACGCCCTGCTCCATGTGTCCTGCCTTGAAAGCAGGCAGTATCACGTTGTAAATAATCTGGCTCGACTTCGCATCGGTCAGTGCCCCTTCAAGCCAGTACCCGACCTCAATCCTGACCTTGCGCTCTTTGGGCGCAACGATGAGCAGGACGCCGTTATCCTTGCCTTTTTGCCCGATACCCCAGTGGCGCCCCAACTGAACGCCAAACTCCTCGATCGTCTGCCCCTGCAGCGAGGGCAGCGTGACCACAACGATCTGATTGGCTGTCTTGTTCTGGTGATCAGCAAGCTCCTGCGTCAATCCCGCAATTGCGCCGGACGAAAGTATATGCGCATCGTCAACAACCCGCCCTGTCAGCGCGGGGAACTGTATGTCGGATGCAAAAGCAATCCCCGCCCAGAAAACTGGGAGGAAAAATAAAATTATTTTAGCAATGCGCTTCACTTAAGCTACTTGGCAGGCGGAAATTGGGGGGCCAGAAGGTCTCCCATGCTCCCGACAGCTTCGACGGCGGATTTTTGCAGCCCTTCGCTTTTCATCGAGGCGGTGAACTTCTCCACAACTTTGTTCCAGATGTCATAGGATATTTTGTCCCGTACCTGATGGCTGGCAAGAATATGCACATAGCGCTCGGCCAGCGAGATATACAGCAGCACCACCGGCGCCGAGGGCGGCAGGGCGTGCGTGACAGAGATATATTGCTCGTACGCGCGCCGCGCCGCATGATGGTGCACGAGGTGTTTGGGCAGAAGCTTCAGGCACAGCTGATGCACCCATGGCACGGACGACACCAGCGCCAGCGGCACCAGCTGCACGCCCAGCAGCGCAGGAAATGAAAAAATAACCTGCTCCTTCCACAAAATGAGGGCCAGCCCCGTGCCTACCAGCAAGCCGAACATGAAAGTATGTTCGCGCAAGACATCGCTTTCCGGCGCGACGATTGTCACGACATGTGCCGATGTTTTCTTTTCCACGGCCTCAACTGCTGCCGACACCGCATCTTTATGTTCCTGTTTCATTGTCATTACCATCCTCCGCTACATCCTCCGCCACCAAAGCCGCCGCCTCCACCATGGAAGCCGCCGCCACTAAATCCTCCTCCGCCAGCACCGATGCGGGGGCCGTTAAAGATAACGGCATTCCGGCTGCCCTGAGGAGCTTTCAGAACTGAAATAAAAGCCAGGACAAAAATCGCTATAAAGACACCTATAAAAATAAAGGATACCACCATATCGAGAGTCTTCTGGGCGGGCGTCAGCGGGATCTCGTTGGCTGGCGGGCCGGATTGTGAGGAGCCCGACGCCACAACATTCGCGCGGGACGAAGCAGACCACGGCTGAGGGATCGGCATCCCGTTCAGTACAGCCAGAATAGACTCCGTGCCATCGACAATGCCCCGCTCTATATGTCCCGCCTTGAAATCCGGCAGTATCGCGTCATGAACGATCTGGCTCGACGCGCCATCGGTCAGCGTTCCTTCAAGCCCGTAACCGACTTCGATCCTGACCTTGCGCTCATGGGGTGCAACGACCAGCAGAACGCCGTTATCCTTACCCTTCTGCCCGATACCCCAGTGACGCCCCAGCTGGTAGCCGAAGTCTTCGATAGACTGCCCCTGCAGCGACGGCAGCGTTACGACCACAACCTGATTGGTAGTTTTTCTCTCGTAATCCGCAAGTTCCTGTGTCAGCTGCGCCATTGTGTTCGGGGACAACAGATGCGCATCGTCAACAACTCTGCCTGTCAGCGCGGGAAACTGGGTCCCCGCACAGGCAACGCCCGCCCACAGCAACGGTAACAAAAGACAGATGATGTAACTAATACGCTTCATTAATATCTCCCAATTCTTTTACCACCCGCCGCTGCACCCGCCGCCGCCAAAACCTCCGCCACCGCCAAATCCACCACCACCGCTCCCGCCGCCAAGTGTGCCGCCGGTGCCGAAGGTGCCCATGAACCACCCGCTATTTTTCGAGTTGCCGTGTTTTTCGGTAACCATTTCCACGATCAATGCAATAATGCGGCATATAAAATATATCACGAAAATATAAAAGTAGATGATCGCCGCCATTATATCGCTTTTTGACGGCGGGGCCTGAACATACGTTACAGGCTGGGCATAAGATAAAGATGTGCCGTTCAGCACCATCAGGATAGACTCTGTGCCGTCGATGATACCTCGCTCCATGCGGCCCGCACGAAAGGCTGGCAATATAGTGTTGTAAACGATCTGGCTCGAGGCGGCGTCGGTCAGTGTTCCCTCGAGGCCGTAACCGACTTCGATCCTGACCTTGCGCTCCTTCGGCGCGACGATAAGTAGAACGCCGTTATCCTTACCCTTATGCCCGATACCCCAGTGACGCCCCAGCTGAACCCCGAACTCCTCGATCGTTTGTCCCTGCAACGAGGGCAGCGTCACGACCACAACCTGATTGGTTGTTTGCTTTTCATGATCCGCAAGCTCTTGTGTCAGGCGGTTAACAGTATCCGGCGATAGTATATGTGCATCGTCCACAACCCTGCCGGTCAGCGCAGGAAAATGGGTGCCCCAAAATGCGCTTGCGGCTCCCATCCAGAAGACGGGCAGCAGAAGGCACAGGATGTAGAGAATACGCTTCATTACTGTCTAGAATTTTACAGCAGGGGCCTGCTCGGCGCCCTGATCAGCCGTAAACTCCTGCTTGACGGTCGCGCCGTAAATATGCGCCCACACGACACCAGGGAACGTTCTTATCGTGACATTGTACGCCTGAACGGCCTGAATATAATCCCTGCGTGCAACAGAGATGCGGTTCTCTGTTCCCTCCAGCTGTGATTGCAGCTCGAGGAACTGCTGGTTGGCTTTCAGGTTGGGATAATTCTCGGTAACAGCCATCA
>PLXM01000108.1 GCA_003153235.1 Rhodospirillales bacterium | reverse complement strand
TGAAAACCGTGCTTGACCGCGTCGTCAACAATGCGCGCCGTCAGGGGTTTAAGGTCGAGACGGCATATGTCGGGCAAAAACCAGATTTGGCCATGCTGCGTGTGCGACCCATTGCGATCGAACGGGCGCTGGCCAATATCGTCAGTAATGCCTGCAAATACGCCAAGCACGTCTGGGTCAATATCCATGAGCAGCCGGAAGAGGCGCTGGAGATTTTTGTCGATGATGATGGGCCAGGTATCCCCGAGAATCAACGCGATGAAGTTTTCAAACCATTCTACCGTCTCGAGAAATCACGCAATCCCAAAACTGGCGGCGTCGGGCTGGGATTATCCATTGCGCAGGATATTGTGCACGGCCACGGCGGGGAGATATTCCTTGATAAGAGCGATCACGGCGGCTTGCGTGTTGTAATTCGTTTGCCGGTTTAGCCCGACAACTCTTCCGCCCGCTGTGTTGCGGCTTTGAGCGCACGGTCGAAAAGCTTTTGTATACCCGGTTCTGCCACCAGCATTTTAACGGCCGCCTCTGTTGTGCCGCCGGGGCTGGTGACGTTTTTGCGAAGTTCAGATGCGGGAGAGGTATCTGCTTCGGCCAGCGCGGCGCTGCCAATGACGGTTTGTCGCGCCAGTTTTTCTGCCAGTGTGGCATCAAGACCGATATGGATGCCGGATTTGGTGAGTGTCTCGATCAGCAGAAAAATATAGGCGGGGCCGGAGCCTGACAGCGCAGTGACGGGATTGAGCAGAGATTCTTTCTCCACCCAGAACACTTCTCCGACAGCACCGAGCAGTTTTGTTGCCATATCTTTTTCGGAGCCGCTGACATTTTTATTGGCGCAGGCGACGGTGATGCCTTTGCCGATGGAGGCGGGCGTGTTGGGCATGCTGCGGACGATTTTTGCTGCAGCGCCGAGATGCTTTTCAAAAAATGCGATCGGCTTTCCAGCAGCAATCGAGATCACCAGCGCGCCTGCATAAGCCTTATAATCTTTCACTATTTCAGCCAGAGACTGCGGCTTGACGGCGAAAACGATCACCTGCGGCTTGAAGCCGACAGGAATATCGCGCGGGGATTTAATCTTTGATGAGACGGGATCTACAGTGACTATCTCTTTGCAGATATTCTGCGTTTGCCAGCGCTGCTCGAGCGCACCGCCCATTTTTCCGCGTCCAACAAGAAGAACGTTCAAGCTTCACCGATTGTTTCGAAAACGGCCGCGCTGAGATCGTCATGCAGGCGGACGTCGCCGGCCTGCGCAAGCTGGAAGGTGGTATAGAAACGGTTGCATTCGGCGATCGCGATGTCGAAGACGTCGGCGATCAGGTCGATGGCAATCCCCGTCGGGATCATGCGCAGCAATAACGTATGACGGAAAGTCGGGAACTTGTTCTGGTTGGAGAGGTCAAAGTGACCGAGCCAGAGGTTCTGGTTGATTTTTTCCAGCGCTTGCACAGCCATTTCATAATTGGCGGGAGAAATTTCTATCGGCAGCGAGCAGGCGATCAGCAGTGATGAAAACTCGTCCTGCCATTCGAGGCTGACGCTGAATTTTGTTTTTTGGCCGGGGAGGGAAAGGTCAATCGTGCTGTCATCCAGTCGCACAAAATCCCAGCCCTTGGTTTCGGCAAGCTCCTCCACCATGTCGATGGGGTTGTTATTGTCGTGTGACAGCTCGAAGGGAACGCCGATCATTTCTTTTTACCTTTTGGTTTCAACGCGGCTTTGCCGCCGGTTATCTTTTTTTCAAGGGAGATGAGGCGTTTTTCCAGTTCAATCTGCCTTTCGCGGGCTTTCTGCGCAAGGGCTTCAACACGTTCGAATTCCTCGCGGGTGACGAGGTCAATTTCGCTCAGGAAACTGCTGACGATGGCTTTGACGTGCTCGCGCATGGTGCCGAGAGACTGCACCGCGCCGCCCGCCACCTTGGCCAGATCGTCCATGAACTTCAGATTGTCACGCGTACTTCTCATAATTATCTCCAATTTTTTGTCTTTCTATCACGAGCCGGATAGTTTATGCAATGTTTTAAAGTATCCGCAGGAGTAATAAAGGCATTATATGTCTTATGTTAAAAGGCTCTAAATGACAGGAATACCCTTTCCTAATATAGACCCGATCGCCATTCATATTGGCTCAAGCTATGGCATCCGCTGGTACGCGCTGGCCTACCTGACCGGGTTCCTGGGCGGCTGGTTTTACGGCTGCTATCTTGCCGATCTTGACCGTGACCGCCGTCCGAGCCGCGAGGATATCGACAATGTCCTGCCGCTGCTGGTGCTGGGAGTGATTCTCGGCGGGCGGCTGGGATATGTGCTCTTTTACAACTTCAGCTATTACATGGAGCACCCCATGAACATTCTTGCCATCTGGGAGGGCGGGATGTCCTTCCACGGGGGATTGCTGGGTGTTGTTGTCGTATCCGCCGCATATGCCCTGAAGCATAAATTTCATCCGTTGGCGCTGGGCGATATTCTGGGGACGGTCGTGCCGATTGGCCTGTTCTTCGGCAGGATCGCCAACTTTATCAACGGCGAGCTTTTCGGGCGTATCACGACAGTGCCATGGGCGATGGTTTTTCCGCATGGCGGCAACCTGCCGCGCCACCCAAGCCAGCTCTACGAGGCGTTTCTGGAAGGGTTGTGCCTGTTCCTTGTCATGTTCTTTGCCGCGCGCAATCCCGTAATCCGCCGCACGACGGGGCTGCTGTTCGGGATCTTCGTGACGGGGTACGGCGTTTGCAGGTTTATCGTCGAGTTCTTCCGCGAGCCGGACCAGCAGGTCGGGTTCATCTTTCAATACTTCACGTTGGGGCAGCTGTTGTCGTTGCCGATGATCATAGCAGGGATGTATCTTATATATTATGCAAGAAAACACAAAACGGCTGCCTAGCAGCGCAAACAAGCTCCATCTTGATATCGCCGCGCGCATCAGCGAGCACGGACCCATCACCGTTGCCGAATATATGAGCCATGCGGCGGAGGCCTATTACCGGACGCAGGAGCCGTTCGGCGTTAAGGGCGATTTCACCACATCGCCGGAAATCAGCCAGATGTTCGGCGAAATGATCGGAGCGTGGCTGGTTGATCTGTGGATGCAGATGGGCAAGCCGGACAGCGTGAAGCTGGTTGAACTCGGGCCGGGCAAGGGTACGCTTGCGGCGGATATCATGCGCACGATTTCCGCCTGGCCGGATTTCAAGACGGCGACGACACTGCATCTGGTCGAGACCAGCCCGCGCCTCAAGGAGCTTCAGGCGGCAACGCTGAAGGGCTATAGCGCCGGATGGTATGATAGCTTCAGCGAAGTGCCGGAAGGTATCTGCTTTGTTGTCGCCAATGAATTTTTTGATGCGCTGCCGGTGCACCAGTTCAAGAAAGTAGAGGCAGGCTGGCAGGAGCGCTGCGTCGGTTATGATGCGGAGAAGGATGGCTTCTTCTTCACCACCGCGCCGCTGGATATCAATATCACAGGTATGATGCCGGATGAATTCATGAATGCGCCTGCGGGCAGTATATTTGAAATCAGCCCCGACTCACTGAGTGTCATCGAGCAGGTTTCCGATCGGGTTGCGCGTCATGGCGGGGCGGCGCTGTTTTTAGATTACGGTCACGCGCAGCCGGGTCTAGGCGACACGCTGCAGGCCGTCTCGAAGCACAAATATGCCGATGCGCTGGAAGATCCGGGCGCACGCGACATCACCGCACATGTCGATTTTGCGACGCTCAAGACTGTGGCTGAACAATCTGTGGCCGTATCAGGTCCCGTGACGCAGGGGCAGTTCCTGATTGCGCTCGGCATCGAGGCGCGGGCGCACAAGCTTGGCGAGAGTGCTAATGACAAGCAGCGGGAGGATATCATGTCCGCCCTGTGCAGGCTGATCGCGCCGAAGGAAATGGGGCGTTTGTTTAAAGTCATGGCTCTGACGCCGAAAGAAAGTATAATCAAAACAGCGGGATTTACGCCCGCGGGTGCCGAGGCCGACGATGAAGTATCTGACGACTGATCTTGAAGAAATTCCATGGGTGCGGCACGGGTTTTTCACGCGCGTCGGCGGCGTGAGTAGCGGGCTTTATTCTTCACTGAACTGCGGCCTCAAGACAGCTGACGGGCAGACAAATGTCCGCGAGAACCGCGCGCTGGCGGCACAGCGGATGGAGCTGCCGCCGGAAAAACTTCTCATCGCCAAGCAGGTGCATGGCATCAAGGTTGTGACGGTGACAAAGCCGTGGGCTTTCGGAGACTCTCCCGAAGGCGATGCGATGGTGACGGCGGAGCGGGGCATCGGCCTCGGTATCCTCACGGCTGATTGCGCGCCTGTGCTGTTTGCCGCGAAAAAAGACAAGATCATTGGCGCGTGCCATGCCGGATGGAAGGGCGCTGTCGGCGGCATTCTGGAGGCGACGGTGGAGGCGATGAAAAAACTCGGCGCGAAGCCGGAGAATATCGAGGCCGCGCTTGGCCCCTGCATCGGCCCGAATTCTTATGAAGTGAAGGACGACTTCACCGCGCCGTTTCTGGCGCAGGACAAGACGAATGCAAAATTTTTCAAGCCATCACTCAAGCCGGGCCATCAGATTTTCGACCTGCCGGGCTATGTGACGCACCGGCTGCATCTGCAGGGTGTCAAAACGGTTCATGACACAAGGCAGGATACGCTGACAAATGAATCCGCCTTCTTCAGCAACCGCCGCGCTTTTTTACGCAGCGAAAAAGGGTTCGGGTTGCAGATTTCGATTATCGGGATGAGGTAGAGGTTTTAAGCGGTCAAGAATTTTATATCGAGATCTTTTAAAGATTCCATGTATTGCTCAAGGCTGATGATCCCGACACAGGGCCATGCGCCTCTTGCCATTGTTTCGTCCCGTGCAAGAATTTTGGCGCATAAAATCGACGGAACCGAAGGGATGAAGGGGCCATGTCCGGATTTTGCAATAATATAAAAAGTTTTTTTCTTAAGGGACTCATCTTTGCCAATCCCTGACATCTCAAAGTGAAAGCCGCTTTGGTTTGAGCCAAAAGTATCAAATAGGCGCGATATTTTTAATAAAGGATCAGAATATCTCTCGAGATTTTTAATCAGACCGGCTCGCACCATCCACGATATGCCCCAAAGGCCAAGGTGCAGGAAGCGAATTTCAAGGCCAGCGTAGAAGCGTATGGTTGCCAGATCTTTGTATCTTTGTGGAAAAATATAAAGGTCAGGAATGTCACAGTTTCCAAGAAGCCTGTGTCCAAGATCGGGATAATCATACGCATGAAGATCTTGCCAACCATAAATCTTCTGCATTTTTCCATTGATGAGGGTTTCAAAGGGATTCCCTGTATAGCTAAGGACGGCGGATGTTGTTGCAAGACCGGTGTTTGTATGTTGAGCCGTTGTAATGGCGTAATCGACTGAAGTAATCTTTTGAAACTCTGGCAGATAATGATCCATGATGGCTGAAGTCAGGGTGGGCACGGAGCTTGCACCGGTAATAATGCTAAGGTTTTTTTCTTTTGCCCTTTGATCGAGACATCCAATGCCGTCAACGAAGGCGCGTCCATCCGCTAGATCAATGTAATGACAGCCATAATCAATACAGGCTTCAGCCACTTCATATCCTTGACCCTGAAAAGGGCCTGATGTGTGAATGACAATATCAGGCGCAATAGTTTTGAGCTCTTGTGGAAGGTTCTTGCTAATGTCCAGCACATGATATGTGGGAGGATTAGGCGCATCTTTAAAGCTGGATGCAAGGTGCTGGCATTTCTCTTCTGACCGCCCTGCGATAATGATCTGCAAATCAGGTTCATAAGCTAGTTTCTTCGTAATATGCGACCCAAAATTGCCATAGGCGCCGAGGATAAGAATGCGTTTTATCATGCTGGCTTTGCTACCATGAGATAAAAAATTGCAATTAATGCCAGAAATGCCGGCCAACCCAACCAGAACCATATTCTAAAAAGTTTGTAATATTGTTTGGGCAAGCCTGACCCTTTTTTAATGCATTCTGCCAAAATTCGTTTTAATTGAATTTGTATCCAGACGACGGGGAGCCAGCAGATACCTGCCAGAACATAAAGTGCATAAGTCAGGTTTAACCACAAGACATGCGGGTCATATCCGCTATTCGCAACAAGCCAGATGCCTGTCAGGGGCTGAAGGATAACAGCAGGGACCGTAAAAATAAAATCGGCCAGGATAGTGAAGCGGGCGGCATGATACTTTTCAGGCAGGCCTTTTGTATACCGCGAAGAGAACATAAAAAAGGCAATTCCCAGCCCCGTACCGAAAAGAATTGTTGAGCTTATGATATGAAGTGTCTTGATGATTAAGTAAGCATTCATGTTATAAATCCATTATTACCCTGACCTTCCTATCCTTTCCCTACCCCGCAAACAAGTTATTATCCGACCAAAGGGAGAGGAAAAGAGAGCAAAATTTATGAGGGTTGGAACTAAAGAAGTCTTGAATTATTTTTCCCGAATCCTTGTTTTTCATGTCCGTATTTGCGCGCATTTGACCGCATTTGGCCGCATCTGCCGGCAAACGCATGGCATATATCCGTATTAATTGGTATTTGCTCGCATTTATCCAAATTTATTCCGGCAGGGCAGATTCCTAATTTTTAATCAGTTAAGTATTATTTTATACGGAAATTAGTAATAATATAAGCCTTATAGTCCTTGTTTTTCGCACCTCGGATTCGGTAGTTTAGGGCGCGGTCTTAGTGCAGGTTTAAAACATGGGCGAGAAGAAAATGAAGCTTATTGCATGTTCCAGTAACCAGCCGCTGGCAGCGGCGGTATCGACGTATCTTGGCATTCCCTTGGTGCAGGTGAACCTCAAGCGCTACGCGGACCAGGAAATCTTCGTTGAAATTCTCGAGAACGTGCGCGGCGAGGATGTGTTCGTCATCCAGTCGACCTCCTATCCCGCCAACGACCACCTGATGGAAATGCTGATCATGTTCGACGCGCTCAAGCGCGGCTCGGCGCGGCGCATCACGGCGGTCATGCCCTATTTCGGCTATGCGCGTCAGGACCGCAAGACGGGCTCGCGCTCGCCCATCTCGGCCAAGCTCGTCGCCAACCTTATCACCAAAGCCGGTGCCGACCGTGTGCTGACGCTTGATTTGCACGCCGGGCAGATACAGGGCTTCTTCGATATTCCGGTGGATAACCTTTTTGCCGCCGCGCCGGTCTTCGTTCCTTATGCGAATAAAACAAAAACCGGCAAACCGCTCACTGTTGTGTCGCCTGACGTGGGCGGCGTGGTGCGTGCGCGGGCGCTGGCCAAGCGGTTGGACGCTGGCCTCGCCATCATCGACAAGCGCCGCGAGAAGGCGGGCATCTCCGAAGTCATGCATGTGATCGGTGAAGTTGACGGGCAGGAATGCATCCTGATCGACGACATGGTCGATAGCGCCGGAACCATCTGCAATGCCGCAACGGCTCTCATGAACCACGGCGCGTCTTCAGTGCGGGCTTTTGCCTCGCATGGTGTTTTCTCCGGCAGCGCGATGGACCGCATCGAGAAATCGCCCCTCACGGAAATGGTGATCACCGATAGCATTGCCGCCACGGATAAAACCCGCGCCTGCAAGAAGATCAAATACCTGCCCGTCGCGCCGCTGATCGGCGAGGCCATGCTGCGCATCAGCGAGGAGCGCTCGGTATCGTCGTTGTTTGATGCTGTTCCCCTCGGCGCTTAAAGCTGGGCTTTAGAGCAGCAGCAGATTTTCATCTTCCGGATGCACAAGGATATTCAGCGGCGTATATTCCGCGCTGCGCTGCTTTTCAAGAGCTGCCAGCAATTTGCCATGGTTTTTCTTTAAAATCGTCATCACTTCTTTTTTAACCTCCAGCAAAGGTTCGCGTTCATAAACCGGCAGGCTGGGAGCGGTTTTTATTTCACCGCTGAGATGCCCTGCCGCGTGCCGTTCTTCCAGCAGCAGCAGACGTGTCAGCGTTTTTGCCAGCCGTTCGGGCGAAAGCCCCCGCTGGTGCAGGTCTTTGAAGGCTTCGGCTAGAGAGATGATGCCTTCATCAAGATTGATCTGTCGGCCGGCGGTATCCATGACATGAATGTTATTGCGCTGCCTAAGGCCCGCCTGCATGCAGATGGCCTGCAGATATTCCTCGGCGGCACCGTCGGAATAGACCCAGCCGTCCTGCATGATCAGCGCTGTTGCCTTGTTGTCGATCAGTGTTAGCCACATACCCATGAACGCGTCCTGAGACCATTTGATGTCGCCCAGCGCGCGGCACTTCTCGAATTCCGCGGGAGCAATGATCGCGCCCTTGGTTTTTGTCCGCCAGATTTTGGCCCAGGCGAGACTGTCCTGAATGTTGAGAGAGATGACGTTCTTATAAAACTCTTCCTTGTCCGCCTTGGCGGCATCGGGCGTTTTGAGGCCCTTTTTCTTCATGTATTCATAGAGGCGTTTGCCGGTTGTGACGGGCGTGCTGATATAGACGATGCTGTCGGCGTCAATGCAGCCGAACGCAGCTATAGCCAGCTGCAGCTGGAGGCTGTGTTCTCTGGGGAGGATTGAAAGCCGGTCTTTACTTTTCACTCATTATGCTCGTTTGTGCTGCGGGTGCTTCTTTATTGTTCCGCATCGCTTTCATTATCATTGTCATCTTTTGGCGCATACATCGAGTTCAGCAGCTTGTCGTTGATATGCACGTCATACTTGGCAAGAAGGCTCAGGCGGTACTGTTCGAGCAGATCCTGCTTGAGGTCACGGTTGAGGACGCCCGCCATGTCTTCCTGGTCTTTCTTGGCCGTATCCGTCGGCACCTGTATTTTCCGGTCGGTGAGGCGGATGATCGTCAGCGAATTATCGTTGGTGACAGTTGTCGCCTGTCCGGTTTTATCAAGCGAGAAGAGCGCTGCGACCAGGTTGCTTTCCAGCTTGGCTTTGAGAGCTGCTTCGCCGCGCTGTATCAGTCCCGTCGTTTGCACAGGCTGGTTGAATTCGGCGGCAATCTTGTCGAAGGCCTCGCCCTGCTTCAGACGGTCCATGATTTTGGCGGCTTTTTCGCCGAGAGCTTTGAGTTCGCGGTCTGTCATCCAGCGGGCAAGGACATTGGCGCGCACTTTGTCAAACGGTTGCTGCTCGGAGGGAAAGATATCCTTCGCGCCGACAATCGCAAAAGCGCCGTCCGGCGTTTCGATCAGCTGGCTTGCGGCGCCTTTCTTCAGGCTGAAGCCGGCAGCAACAAGTTTGTCGAAGAGCGGCAGTGTGCTGTTCTGCTTTTTGCCGTTTGCACCTGCGCCGTGGGCATCAATCTTTTCCAGCACTGTTTCGGGAATGTTGTTTTCCTTCGCCACTTCGGAGAGGGATTTTCCGCCGCCGATCTCGTCATCGATCTTGTTGGCCTTTTGGTAGAGGGCTTCCGAGACCTTGTCCTGTGAAAGGTCTTTTTCGATATCGGCCTTCACGGACTCAAAAGACTTGGCGACACCGGGAGTTATCTTTTCAATGGAAAGAACATACCATCCCAACGGTTGCTCAACCGGAGCCAGTATATCTCCGACCTTGCCGTTGAAAGCAACCTGACCGAGGTCATGGGGGAGATCCTTCGGCGTAAACGGCTGGGGCGTCAGGTAACTGCCCAGATCCTTGGCCGCATCCTTCAGGTTGTGATTTTTTTGTGCAGCGTCGTAGATGGCTTTTGCTGTTGCCTGATCCTTTGCCACAGCCTCTGCAATCACGCGGGTTTCGGGTGTTTTGTAGTCGTTGATGTTTTCGTCGTAGTACTGTTTCAGGCGGTCATCGGAAACCTTGACGGCGTCACCGAGAATTTTCTTGTCCAGCACGATGACAGATAACGTGCGGTATTCAGGCATCGCGTATTCGCTGGCGATTGAGCTGTAATAGGACTTTAGCTCTGCATCGGCGGGAGCTTTGATGTCGCTGACGTTCTCAGCGGTGAGGTGGAAGTATTGGCCCTGCCTGTATTCGTTTCTGAACTTCAGGGCATCGTCGATCATCTGCTGCGGCGCGGAGACGCCGGACGTGATGACCTTGAAAAGAAGGTCGGTTGCGATCTGCGCTTTGAGCGAGGAGACAAATTCCCCTTCGCTGACGCCATTGGCTTGTTCTATGCGCTGAAGGACTTCTTCCTTGGGTATGCCTTTCTCGACGTAAGGGGCGATCATTTCCTTGATCTCCTTTGCGGCAAGAGCATCATCTGGCTGGAGGCCGGTGTCGGTGGCGGCCATGGCAAAAATGTTTTCATCAATTTTTTGATTCAGGATCTTGTGCGGCAAGCCGCTGCGGTAGGCGTCGCTTTGTTTCACATGCTGCTGGCGCAGGGTGGCATGCACAATACGATCAAAAGTCTGGGCCGAAAGTTTTTCCCTGCCGAAGCTCGCAACCGTGTCATCCTTGAGCACATCCCTGAAGGTTCCTTGCCCGCCAATGAGAGCGAGGCCTGTCATGGCCAGCAGGAGCAGACCGAACAGGACGGTCTTGACGACTGTTGATTTCGCACCTTGGCGCATCTGTTTGAGCATGGAATATCCTTTATATTGATTATCCAGAGATATTTAGCGAAGATAGCTCCAGAATGCAAAGGAGAAAGATAATGACGGGCGCTAAACTGATTGTCGGGAACTGGAAAATGAACGGATTGATGGCAGATAGCCGTGAGAGGACCGAAAAGCTAACGGCGGCGGTGGCAAAAAGCACTTCCGGCTCTTTCCATATGGTATTATGCCCTCCGGCAACCATGATCAATGCCGTGTCCTGGTTTCTTAAAGAATCCGCGATCCGCTGGGGCGGGCAGGATTGTCATGACCAGCCACCGGGTGCTTTTACGGGCGATATTGCGCCGGAGATGCTGAAGGATTTGGGGTGCGACTTTGTGATCCTCGGCCATTCCGAGCGTCGCCAACACCATAAGGAAACAAGTGCTCTGGTAGCATCGAAAGCAAAACGCGCCCATGCAACGGGGCTTGTTACGATCATTTGCGTAGGTGAACTGGATGCCGAGCGCAGCGCCGGCAAGCATGAGAGTGTCGTCGCGCAGCAATTGAAAGAGTCTATCCCTGACACAGCTACGTCTGACAATACCGTTATCGCTTACGAACCTGTCTGGGCGATCGGTACCGGCAAGACAGCTTCCGGCGATGACATCAAACAGATGCATGCCTTCATCCGCGGCAAGGTTGGCAAAATGCAGATTCTATACGGCGGCTCCGTCAAAGGCAGTAATGCCAGAGAAATTCTCCATACGGCTAATGTTGATGGTGTCCTTGTCGGTGGCGCAAGCCTTAAGGTTGATGAATTCATGGCGATTGCCGAAGCGAGTTAAGTATATAGGAAGACCTTTGTGATGCATAATGGACTAATATACGTAGTGCTCACTCTTGGTATTGCCATTGCGATCAATATCTTCCGTAATTGGAGCTTGCTGAGTGGATTTGATACCCAAAAGGATTCTGAAGGGAAGGGCTATTTTTTTAGACAAACAAGGGCCAGCAGATATGGATTGACAGTTATTGTCTCTGCGGGTGGTCCCGTTAAGAACGGTTTTGTTTTTTCCATCTGCCGCCAGACGGGCTGGTACCGTTTGTGCAAATCTCTCGGGCTTGCACAGGATCTCCGGACAGGAGACCGTTTGCTCGATGAGCACTATTATTTTATAGCGGATGATGAGCAAAGGCTGAAGGCGCTGCTGGAGGTGACGTCTTTTACGGCGGCTGTACGCGAAGCTTTTGAAAAAAACAATGCGAATAGCATTGAGTGCACGCGTGACAAGCTGTGGTTTAATACCCAGCCTATCAGTAGAGAAGACGTTGTTGAAGAAATGTTCTCTGGCCAGGCTTTACATCTGACGCAGGCTGTAGACAAATTTGGAGCATCGGATTATCAGCAGAATTCTGCTGCGGTACCGCTTTCACGCATTGCGTACTTTTACCGTCTGGCCCATACAGCGTTATTGTTGCTGGGCGGTGCTCTGGCTTTAACAGTTTGGTTCAGGAGTGAAGAGATCCTGACCATGAAGGCCTTCGCGGCGGGCAGTATGTCTGTTGTCATGCTGATATGGCTGACACCGATTTTCCTGACCTTCGGCAGGACATCATGGTTCCCCCGAGTGTTTGGCAGCTTTCTTGTTCTCGGTATGATTGGGCTGGCATTTGTTACATACTCTGCCATCTATATGATCGACATCGATATGGATCAGGCATCGCCCGAGATAAAATCTCTGCAGTTGGAGTCAAAAGAATGTTCTCTTTACTGTATAACTAACGGTCCTCTTTACCATACGCTGAGCGGCCGCCCGCGGCGGGATGCCGATACGATGACATATCAGTTAACGGATACTCAGTGCTCTGCCAAATTGGCGGAAAAGACTATAAGCATTTACAGGAGGGAGGATTATCGCTGCCAACATTCGGCGCACTTCAACTATACCTTGTTCTTCCCTTGGCCTCTTAAATATACTCTGTTTTTCCCCTGGCCAGACGAAATGACGGAGGGGGTCATGGGAACGTATAAAATACAAGTCGGAGCGTCGGTCTATGAGCAGATGCATGTGGGGCAATCTTTTGCCTTTCCGGTGCATAAGGGTTATTTAGGGCTGCCATGGATGAGGAAGAGTGAAATCCATGCGCAGTAGCCTTTAATAAAAGCCGTAAATTCGAATCATCTAGCTTTTTGGCAAAAGTGCTATTAAAACTATCTGAAATCAGGACTAATTATTTTCCGTAAATAAAAACAAGATTTGAGGAAAAGAAAAACATGGAATCGGTCATTCTCGTCGTTCATTTGATCATGGCGCTGTCGATTATCGCCGTGGTGCTGGTGCAGCCTTCGGAGTCAGGTGGCTTCCTCGGCAGTTCCGGCAGCATGTCGAACATGATGGCGCCGCGCCGCAAGGGCGACGCGCTGACCCGTGTGACGGGCATTCTGGCAGGGATCTTTTTCATGACCAGCTTGTCGCTGGCGATCATGGCCGAGCATCGTGCGCCGGCAAAAAGCATTCTTGATATACCGACAGATTCAGTTACGCCGCCACCGGCCGCTGAAAAAACAGCACCGCCACCTGATGCTTCTGACCTAAAGACAGTGGCGCCAGCCAAAACTGCGGCTCCCGCACCACAGAAAAAGAAACCGGCT
Source organism: Rhodospirillales bacterium (assembly GCA_003153235.1). GTDB lineage: Bacteria > Pseudomonadota > Alphaproteobacteria > Micavibrionales > UBA2020 > PALSA-926. The sequence goes on along the minus strand of PLXM01000108.1, from coordinate 2,420 downwards.
GCACCTATTTCGAAGTAACCCGATATAACAAAGGAGATCGTTATGCCCCGCTATATATTTATTACAGGCGGGGTGGTGTCTTCATTGGGCAAAGGGCTGGCCTCGGCTTCGCTTGGCGCTGTGCTTCAGGCGCGCGGGTTTAAGGTGCGTCTGCGCAAGCTCGACCCTTATCTCAACGTCGACCCCGGCACGATGAGCCCTTACCAGCACGGCGAGGTCTATGTGACGGACGATGGTGCGGAGACGGATCTTGATCTTGGGCACTACGAACGCTTTACCGGCGTCGCTGCGCGGAAGTCCGATAATATCACCACGGGCCGTATTTATTCCAACGTCATCCAGAAAGAGCGCCGCGGCGATTATCTGGGCGCGACGGTTCAGGTTATTCCGCATATCACTAACGAGATCAAGGAATTTATCGGCGCGGATAATGACGATGCGGATTTCGTGCTGTGCGAAGTCGGCGGCACGGTCGGCGATATCGAGAGCCTGCCGTTCCTGGAAGCGATCCGGCAAATGGGCCTGGAACTCGGGCGGAACAATACGTGTTATATCCACCTGACCCTGGTGCCCTACATCCCGACCGCCGGCGAAATGAAGACCAAGCCGACCCAGCACTCGGTCAAGGAATTGCGCGAAATCGGGATACAACCCGACATCGTGCTGTGCCGGGCGGATCGGCCGCTGCTGGATGGCGACCGCCGGAAGATCGCGCTGTTCACCAATGTATCGGCCGAGGCCGTGATTCCCGCACAGGACGCCGACTGCATTTACAAGATCCCGGGCATGCTGCACAAGGAAGGCATAGACGAGATCGTGTGCCGCAAGCTCGNNAAGACCAAGCCGACGCAGCACTCGGTAAAGGAGTTGCTGTCTGTCGGTATCCAGCCGAGCATTTTGCTCGTCCGTGCCGACCGCGACATCCCCGATGACGAGCGCCGCAAGATCGCGCTTTTCTGCAACCTGAAAAAGGAATGTGTCATCCCGGCAATTGACGTGAAGAGCATTTATCAGGTGCCGATCAGTTATCACAAGGAAGGGCTGGACGATCAGGTGCTGAAGTTTTTTGGGCTGAAAGCCAAGGCCCCAGATCTGCAGCGCTGGTACGATATTGCAGCCCGTATCGAAAAGCCGGAAGGCGAGGTGACGATCGGCGTTGTCGGTAAATACACAGCCTTGCTCGACAGCTACAAGTCATTGTCTGAGGCGCTGGTGCATGGCGGTTTCGCGAATAACGTCAAGGTCAACCTCAACTGGCTCGATGCCGAGATTTTTGAAAAAGAAGATTGCGCTGCGAAGCTCGATAACGTTGATGGCATACTTGTACCGGGCGGTTTTGGCGAGCGCGGTACGGAAGGCAAGATCAAGGCGGTGCAGTTCGCGCGTGAAAGGAAAGTACCTTTCTTCGGCATCTGTCTCGGTATGCAGATGGCTGTCATCGAAATTGCGCGTAACAAGGCGGGACTGAACGACGTTGGTTCTAGCGAGTTCGGCAAGTATGGCAATCCGGTCGTGGGTCTGATGACGGAATGGATGAAGGGCAATGATCTGGAGAAACGCGACGAGCGCGGTAACCTTGGCGGTACGATGCGCCTTGGCGCTTATCATGCGAAACTGGCAGCAGGTTCGAAGGTGCAGAAGATTTACGGCACAGACACGATCTCCGAACGTCATCGTCACCGTTATGAAGTGAACGTTACTTACAAAAGGCAGCTTGAGGATGCCGGTGTTGTTTTCAGTGGCATGTCGCCTGACAACAGGCTGCCGGAAATCATCGAGCTCAACGGTCATCCGTGGTTTATCGGCGTGCAGTTCCACCCCGAGCTGAAGTCAAAACCTTTCGACCCGCACCCGCTGTTTACGGATTTTGTCCGCGCGGCGGTGGAAAAGAACCGGCTGGTTTAATTATTATTTCTGCCAGGGAACTTTGAGTTTTGGCGCCGAGGTAGTAGGTGAGGAAGGCTTCTTCTCTTCTTCTTGCGCTGGCTTCATTTCAGGGCAAAATGGCGCGATAGCTGTAACGATTTTCAGCGCCGCGTCGATCACCATCTGCCTGTAGACGATCCCTCCGTCGAGATTATTCATCTGGCTAGCGCCTTGAAGCATGCGTTTCACAAAGTCATCGGGGATGAGGGATCTGTCCTGTACAGTATCATTCAAGGTAGCGCACAGCTGTTCAACACCGCCCGCTATAGCGAGGGAAAACTGGGCCATTGAGGGTTTTTTATTGGCTTCCTCGACAAGAAAATCAGTCAGGCCTTTGACGAGCGCTTTTTTTGTTTCTTCATCCTGCTGGGCATCCGCCACCATAAAACCCGAGGTAAAGCGGTCATCGAGGACCTGAACTGTATTGATATACGTATTCACAAAGCCTTGTGCCTGCACGAGGTTCACGGCGTTCTGAAATGCATCTATCAACT
>PLXM01000147.1 GCA_003153235.1 Rhodospirillales bacterium | reverse complement strand
ATGCGATGCCACTCGGTGCGCTCTTTGCGTTCACCGGTAGCCTTGTCCTTCCAGCTTTCAGATGTGGCAACAGAAAAGTTGGCGACGCGTCCGCCACTGGGAAACGAGCGTACCTCGGGGTCTTTGCCCAGATTGCCAACCAGAATCACTTTATTTACGCTGCCAGCCATGGTAGTTTTTCCTTCCTGAGTATGCGTTAATTAGGCTTATGTTTAACATGCTTTCGAAGTTTTAAACAAGAAAGATTTCTCATGCGTGCTGGGCAAAGAATTTAATCACACAGCCTGGCACATAACGATAGATAATTATGAAAAAATGTAACAGATATATGCTGGTCCTTCTGGCGCTGGCGATCGCTGGCAGCCTGATTTTCCCTGCACCGGCGGGGGCAGCTGATATTAATATCGCGCTGCATAAGGCGCTGTATAATTTTAAAATGGTTTCCGCCGAACCGGGTGCCGGTATTAACGGGGTCCGTGGAAAAATGTATTTCGAGCAGGATGCCACCTGCGATGCCTGGACGACGGAACACCGCCTGACCACGGAATATCAATACGCCGAAGCGCCGCCAGTAACCGATACAGACCGCTATACGGCGTTTGAAACCAGGGACGGGCAGCAGTTCAGTTTCAACGCCGACCGGCAGGAAGGCGGCGCGATGGCCGAACAACTGCGCGGTTCCGTCGAAAAAGCCGCGGACGGCACAGCCAAGGCCCTTTATTCCCGCCCGGACAATACAAAATACGACCTGCCTGCCGGCTACCTCCTGCCCACGGCGCATACTATGGAAGTCATCCGTCATGCGCGGGCGGGGGATCATTTTTTCAGCGCCGTCATGTTTGACGGGACGGATGCCGACGGGCCGGTGGAAATCGGCACGTTCATCGGCAAAAAGGTGACGGCGGAAGAACTGAAAAAAATTTCAGAGGGCAATAAAAAAATTGATGTATCGCTGCTGACGCCGGAGGCCTGGCATGTCCGCATGGCCGTCTTTCCTCTCAAAGATGCGGAAGAAAGCGCACCCGCCTACGAGATGGAAATGATCCTGCACGATAACGGCGTTATCAGCGATGCGCTGGTTGATTATAAAACATTCGTCATAGAACAGAATCTGACGGCTCTTGAAAAGCTGCCGGTAAAAAAATGCGATTAACTTTATATTAAATATTAACAGTTCTTTAAGAGGAACTCGTTATAAGGGTAACAGAGGGTAGGATGACATGAGAAACAAGGTTCTGATTGTCGAAGACAATGAATTGAACATGAAGTTATTTGACGACCTGCTCAGCGCTCATGGCTATGAGACCTTCAAGACGCGCGACGGCAACCACGTTCTGGAATTGGCGCGTCATCACAAGCCGGATCTGATTCTCATGGACATCCAGTTGCCAGAAGTCTCCGGGCTGGAAGTCACTAAATGGCTAAAAGCCGAAAAAGACCTGAAACATATTCCCGTTGTGGCTGTAACGGCCTTCGCCATGAAGGGTGATGAAGAGAAAATACGGCAGGGCGGCTGCGAAGATTATATTTCCAAACCCATCGCTATCGGTGATTTCATACAGATCGTCCAAAAGTATCTGGATCGTCCGGTAATGGCGGGATAGTATATATAGTGAAGGGTGTTTATGATTCATGACCGCGCGCGTTCTTATCGTTGATGATATTCTTCCAAACGTGAAACTACTCGAAGCAAAATTGAGCGGCGAGTACTTCGAGGTTATTACAGCCCTAAGCGGCGCGGAAGGCATCCAGAAAGCCGAAACGCAAAGCCCTGACATCGTCCTGCTCGACGTGATGATGCCGGGCATGGACGGTTTTGAAACCTGCCAGCTTCTCAAGAGCAACCCCCTGACAGCGCATATTCCCATTGTGATGGTGACAGCGCTGACGGACGCGACGGACCGTGTCCGCGGTCTGGAAGCCGGCGCCGATGATTTCCTCAGCAAGCCCGTCAACGACATTGCGTTGATGGCGCGCGTGCGCTCACTCGTCCGGCTGAAAATGACAGTCGATGAATGGCGCGTGCGCGAAAATACCGCCAACCAGTTCGGCCTCGTCGGCAAGCAATCCCTCATTCTGAACGAGCCTTTTGAAAAAGCGAAGGTGCTGGTGATCGAAGACAAGGCTTTTGAAAGCGAAAAGTTTGTCGAAACCCTCAAACACGACGAAGACACGGTCACACCGGTGCGTTCAGGTGAACAGGGCATCGCCCTTGCCCAGCAAAACAACTTTGACCTGATCACGGTAAGTCTCAATCTTGCCACGGAGGATGGGCTGCGGCTCTGCTCGCACCTACGCTCAAACGAGCGCACGCGTGCCATTCCCATTCTGGTGATCGGCGAAGAAACAGACATGAAGCGCATTGCTATAGGCCTCGAGATCGGCGCTTACGACTATATCCTCCGCCCCATTGACCGCAATGAGCTGCTGGCGCGTGTGCGCACGCAAGTGCGGCGCAAGCGCTACCAGGACCGTCTCAGAGCGAACTACGAAGTCAGTCTGTCTCTGGCGCTGACGGACACGCTGACAGGTCTTTACAACCGCCGCTACCTGATGGTGCACCTTGAAAAACTGCTGAAGAAAAATGCCGAGGCGAAAAAAGCTCTCTGCGTTCTCATGGTCGACCTCGACCACTTCAAGCACATCAACGACACTTATGGCCATGGTGTCGGCGACGAAGCGCTGAAAATATTTGCCGAGCGTGTCGTACAGCGCTTGCGCAGCTTCGACCTCGTGGCCCGTCTAGGCGGAGAAGAATTCATCGTCGTCCTGCCGGACATCAATCTCGACATGGCCATTCAGGTGGCCGAGCGTCTGAGGAAAGGTGTCTGCAGTGAGCCTTTCAAGGTTGGCACGCCGTCCGCTCCTCTGGATATAAACGTCAGCATCAGCGTCGGCGCCATGCTGATCGATATAGGCCAAGGCGACATCACCACTGAGCAGGTACTGAAGCGCGTGGATGAGGAAGTGTATAAAGCCAAGGGCGCGGGACGGAACTGCGTTTACTTCGCAGGCCTCGGCCAGATCGGCATGACGCCGATAACGCCTTCTGACTCCGAGAGCATCGGAGACACTATCAAGAAAATTATTTAGAAGTGCGGCGGATAAGAAGATTTAGTGTCATGCAATCCTTATCGAATTGCGTTACTTCATCTTGCCTTCGACGAATTCGACATGCGCCCGCTTTACGGGGTCATATTTTTTCAGCTTCAGCTTATCTGTCGTATTGCGGGAGTTCTTCTGCGTGTAGTAGCAGTACCCTGTGCCTGCTGAACTCTCCATTTTCACTGTAGCGCGCGGACCTTTTTTAGCCATGACTATTTTCCTTAATATAAAATCTCTTGCAGGGACAGAATCCCTATACAGGGTGTAGAAACTACCCTTTCGTTCCGTAAAGTCAAGGACAAAGGTGGAGAAACAGATTATTGGCTTTAAGGCAGGATATCGCTAATCTATTAAGAGATATGAGGTTTTTCTTTCCGGGGGCTTTGTGAAAAAAGTATTTTTAGCCATGGTCTGCACTCTAATGAGCTTGTCGGCTGCTCCCCGGGCATTTGCCGACGCATCGGATCCCGTTCTGATCGGCACCTATGGCGGCTGGAAGGCATACCATTTTGCCGACAAAGGCGGGCGGGTCTGTTTCATGAACCGGCAGCCGGAGAAGCAGGAAGGCAAGTTCAAGAAACGCGGTCAGGTCTTTTTTTTCGTGACTCACTATCCCGAGGAAAAAGACAAGAACGTCATCAGCGTTTCCAACGGTTATGCCTTTAAATCTAAAAGCCAGGCAACCCTCACTATCAAAGGGAAAAAATTTCCTCTCTACACACAGGGAGAAATGGCCTGGACGAAAGACCCGGCAACGGACGAGGCTGTCATGAAAGAGATTGAGGCGGGATCTTCAATGACCATCAAAGGGGCCTCAAGCCGCGGCACAGAAACAACAGACACTTACAGCCTGAAGGGCAGCGCGGAGGCCTACAAGGCCATCACCAAGGATTGCGGAGCGGGTAAAAAATCCTCCGCTTCGGGTAAAAGAAAAGACTGACAACAAGGGGAAGTGTCATGAAACACATTGAGTCCAGCAAGCTGATCAGCCTCGCGGCAGCGGCTGAATCATCCGCGATCAAGTACAGCCTTGTTGAGAGGATGCGCGGCGTGTTTCATATCGAAACAGTCGGCGAGGGCGTGGAAAACTTCACCCTCACCGCTATTGGCAAGGATATCCCTTGCCACTGTGTCTTCAACGTCTTGCTGAAAGCTGACAACAAGTATGCACGGCTCATTGTTGACGGCAGCGCAGAAATCAGCGCCGCGAGCAAGATCCTCTACACACTGGGCGTACTGGCGCTGCTGGTTCTGGGTTTATTCCCCGGTACCATCAAAACAGGCGGTAGCGATAGTGCCATGGACTTGATGGTGTTTCTGTTCCTCGGCATATTCATTTTCTACGACATGAATAAAAAGCTGGCTGAACCGGAGATTCTGCTCGACCGCATCCTGCGCGCCGTGGCGACAGAGTTCGGCACATCCTCATAAAAAATCTGCAATAAATAAAAAAGACCAGCTTTGCAGCTGGCCTTTTTTGTGTCCCCGTTACGGGATTAATTATCGCTGGGCTGGACAGTCCAGGTGCCGTCGGTGTTCTTGCATGCCGTGCTGACCGCGGTCTGCGCCTGACCATCAACCATAATAGCCTGCTTGAACTCGCGGCATGTGTCGCCGGTCGAAGCCTGCTGGCCTTCACGTATGGGTGTGATCGTGCCGCTGTGGCCTGAATCAGGATTGCTCCAGCTGATTGGCTTGTTGAGAGGGGCTGTGTAAGCCTGCTGTGCCGCCTGCTGATGATAGGCCTGGTCTGCTTCGTCAAGTGACTTGCCGATCGAACTGCCGGCAAAAGCGCCAAGCAGCGCGCCCGCGCCGGTCGCCCAAAGCCTTCCGCCTCCGCCGCCTACTTTAGAGCCGAGGATGCCGCCAACAAGGGCGCCTGCGCCTGTGCCGACTGTTTGCTTGTTGCCCATGCCCCACGCATTGCTTTCGCCATTCTGCGCACAAGCGCCGAGAGCGAGAGAAGAAACGAGGACCAAAGTTAAAATTTTCGTTTTCATGTATTTCTGCCTTTCTGTTAAGAAAATAACCGTTCGTACTATAGATTTCTGAATTCCATCTTGTTATATCTAAACACAAGTTAAATTAACGGCAATACAAACTTAGCCACAATTTTTTGCAACATTCCGAAAGAATCATGGAAATCAACGCCTCACAGAATCCCATTGAGTTATTTAAGGAATGGATGGCCGAAGCCTACAAAACAGAGCCCGTTGACCCTGATGCCATGGCGCTGGCCACCGTCGGACAAGATGGAAAACCCTCCGTCCGTATGGTTCTCCTTAAGAATGTCGACCAGGACGGTTTCTGTTTTTATACAAATATGGAAAGCAGAAAAGGGCAAGAACTTGCAGAGAATCAGAACGTCGCCCTATGCTTCTACTGGAAATCGCAGGCACGGCAGATTCGCGTGGAAGGCAAGGCTGAGAGTATGCCGGCACCGCTGGTGGATGTTTACTTCAAGACACGCCACTACCTGAGCCGCCTCGGCGCCTGGGCCAGCCAGCAGTCGCGCCCTCTTGCGAGCCGTAAGGAACTTGAAGACCGCGTAGCGGAGTACGAGAAAAAGTTCGCGGGGCAGGAAATTCCTTGCCCACCGCACTGGGTGGGCTTCAAGGTCGTGCCGCAGAAAATCGAGTTCTGGCAGGAAGGCAAGGGCCGGCTGCATGACCGGTTTCTGTTTGCTAAAGAAGGCGACAGATGGACAGTGGTCCGTCTGAACCCTTAGGAAGAATTTATATTTAAAAACGGAGGACAAACATGTCTGAACAACATCAATTTCAGGCCGAAGTCGGGCGACTATTGGATATCGTCGCCAACGCGCTTTACACGGACAAGGAAATTTTCCTGCGCGAACTGATCTCAAACGCGTCGGACGCCTGCGACCGCCTGCGCTATGAAGCGATTGCGAAACCGGAACTCCTTGCCGGAGACACCGAACTGAAAATCACCATCGCCTTCGATACCGGCGCACGGACGCTGACTATCAGCGACAACGGCATCGGCATGACGAGGGATGAACTGGTCAAGAACCTCGGCACCATTGCCCATTCCGGCACACGTGAAATACTCAACAAGCTTGATGGAAATAAGAAAGACGTAAACCTTATCGGCCAGTTTGGCGTCGGCTTTTATTCGTCCTTTATGGTCGCTGACAAGGTCGAGGTTCTCAGCTGCAAAGCCGGCGAAAAAGATGCATGGCTCTGGGTATCTGACGGCAAGGGCGCCTACACCATCGGCGAACACCTGAAAGACAGCCGCGGTACACAGATCACGCTGTACCTGAAAGAGACCGCGAGCGAATACCTGCTGGAAGAACGCCTGAAGCAGGTGATCAAGAAATATTCCGACCATATCAGCTTNNAAAGCCGACATCACAACGGAGCAGTACAAAGAATTCTACCATCACGTCTCCGGTGCAATGTCGATTGACGAACCTTGGATGACGCTGCACTGGCGGGCGGAAGGCTCGTTTGAATATACCAACCTGCTCTTCGTTCCCGGCATGAAGCCGTTTGACTTGTATGACCCTCGCCGCCACCATGGCGTGAAGCTCTACGTCAAGCGCGTATTTATTACGGATGGGCTGGACGGGCTGATTCCGCCGTTCCTGCGTTTTCTCAAAGGCGTCGTCGATAGCGAAGACCTCCCGCTCAACATCAGCCGCGAGATGCTGCAGAACAACCCGATGGTCACCAAAATGAGCCTTGCCATTACACGCAAGGTTCTGGACTCGCTGCAGGAAAAGGCTGAAAAACATCCCGGTGAATTTTTTGAATTCTGGTCACTGTTTGGCCCCGTCGTGAAAGAAGGGCTCTACGATGCGCACAGCCACCGCGAAGCATTGTGCCGTGTGGTACGTTTTCACTCAACCAACGGTGACAGCCTCGTATCGCTGGCCGATTATGTTGGCCGCATGAAAGAAGGTCAGGAACATATTTACTACATTTCCGCAGGCGACCTGCAATCTGCCAAGAACCATCCGCAATTGGAGGCCTTCAAGGCCAAAGGCATCGAGGTGCTGTTCATGACGGACACGATCGACGAATTCTGGCTGCCGATCCAGGCCGAATACAAGGGCAAGAAGTTCAAATCCGTCACGCGCGGATCGGCAGAACTTTCAAAGATTGCTTCCGATAAAAAAGATGCTCCCGCCAAGACACTAAAAGAAAGCGCAAGCTCCGTTGACCTTACAGAAAAGCTGGTCGCGCAACTGAAGAGCATACTATCCGGCGAGGTCAAGGACGTCTGCCTGTCCGAGCGTCTGGTTGACAGCCCCGTCTGCCTTGTCGCACCGGAGAACGATGTGGACATCCACATGCAGCGCCTGTTGAAGAAGTCACAAGACTACGAAAAGACTCATCAGCACATTCTCGAGATCAACAGCAACCATCCCGTCATCCAGAAGATGAAGACTATGGTTGCCAATGACGCCTCGTCAGAACTACTGAAAGACACAGCCTTCCTGCTGCTGGATCAGGCCAAGATCATCGAGGGTGAGCCACTCAAAAACCCCACAGAGTTCGTTCGGCGCATGAGCCTCGCGATTGAAAAAGGCTTGCTGGCGGGGTAAAAACAGGTCATCTGGATTAATCATAAGGCAGGGAAATCATGTCCGTATTTGTTGGCATTTGATCGTATTTGCCGCGTATCTGACTGTATTTAGCCGTATTTGACCTTATTTAATCCGTATTTAGCCGCAAAAAAATTGTGTCCTAATATTTATTTTTTGTAAATATACGTAAACGAAGATTTTTTAGTTATGAGAAAAATATTATTTCATAATTTTTTATTACTTAGGTTGGCATACTTATGTAATGTGTGTGCCTATTCTTCCCACGGCGCCTTCACGCCCGGAAGCGCGACGACGAGGCCGTCGAGCGCATCACTCATTAAAATCTGGCAGCCAAGGCGCGAGGTTTTCTTGAGGTCGAAGGCGAGGTCGAGCATGTCTTCCTCTTCCTCTTTCTTCGGGTTCAGTTTTGCGTACCAGTCGGGCCGCACGACAACGTGGCAGGTTGCACAGGCCAGGCAGCCTCCGCAGGCACCTTCGATATCCACACCATGCTTGTGCGATATTTCCATCACCGACAAACCGAGCGGCGCTTCCACCTCGAGCACATTACCGTTCTTCTCGATGAAAGTCATTTTTGGCATTTTTAAGCTGCACTCAGTCTGGATTTGACGCGGTCATACATCTCCGACCACTTCTGGATGAAGTAATCTACATCTTTTTCGGTGGAATTCCAGCCCAGACTGACGCGCAATGCGGAACCCGCTTCTGCTTCTGCAACATCCATTGCCTTCAGGACATGCGACGCCTTGACCGTTCCGCTGGCGCAAGCAGAACCGTTACTGACGCAGATACCTGCCAGATCCAGCGCAATCAGTTGCGTCTCGGATGAAGCTCCCGCCAGAGTAAACATTGTCGTATTCGCCACACGCAGCATATCCCTGCCAAAAATATGCAGCGCAGGCGCGATTCGTTTTAATTCTGTCTCCACTTTATCGCGCAACACAGATAACTTCTGAAAAGCGGCCATATCGCGGATAGCCAACTCAGCCGCTTTGCCAAAACCGGCAATAGCTGCAACGCTTTCCGTTCCCGCCCGCATATTCTTTTCCTGATTGCCGCCAAAAATCTGCGGCAAGACAGAAACGCAGTTCGATAATATAAGACAGCCGGCACCCTGCGGCCCGCCGATCTTGTGCGCGGAGAGTGTCAGGTAATCCACTCCCATCTTTTGCAAATCAAGCGGCAAACGCCCCGCCGCCTGCACGGCATCGGTATGCACCAGCGCACCACGCTTCTTGGCAATCTCCATGACCTTATCGATCGGCTGGATGATGCCTGTTTCATTGTTGACCAACATCACGGAAATCAGCGTGGAGCGGTCATTACCTTCCAGCATTTTGTCGAGCGCGGCGAGATCAATGACGCCGTTTAATAAAACCGGGATGATTTCACTGTCACTTCTCGCCTGCAACACAGAAGGGTGCTCGATCGCCGAGACTAAAATTCTTTCACAACCACACCCCTTTAGCACAAGATTATTAGCCTCGGTTGCACCAGATGTGAAAATGACAACAGCCCGTGAACCTGCATTCACGAGACGCATGATCTGCACGCGTGCTTCTTCAATATCGCGCCGCGCAGTGCGTCCGACCTTGTGAATTGCAGAAGCATTACCCGGAGAACTCAATTTTTGTAACATGATTTCACGCACTTCAGGTTTCAGAGGTGTCGTGGCATTATGATCCAGATATGTCAGTTCCTGCGTCATCTTGTTCCAAATAGCCTGTTTTAAGAGGTCGTTTTTACATGCAAAACTACTTATAAGTAGTTGTTTTTATTAAATAAAACAACATTTTTCTTGCACTTATTTTCCGGTTATGTATAGTTTCTACTTCGATCGCGTCGCGAAATCAATTTAAAAATTGGAACGCAACTATACCAACACTGAGTGAAAGGTTTGATTCGACATGCCAGAGATTATGATCACAGGCCCTGCAGGCCGTCTTGAAGGCCGCTACAAGCATAGCAAAGTACCGCGCGCGCCCATCGCGCTCATTCTTCATCCGAACCCCCAGCGCGGCGGCACGATGAACAACAAGATTTCCTACAGCCTGTTCCAGACCTTCTCTGAGCAAGGTTTCTCGACACTCCGTTTCAATTTCCGCGGTGTCGGCCGCTCCCAAGGGGAATTTTCCTATGGTGAAGGCGAACTGAGTGATGCGGCGGCAGCTCTTGACTGGCTGCAAAGCGTTAACCCGAGCGCATCAAGCGTCTGGGTCGGCGGCTTTTCTTTCGGCGCCTGGATCGGCATGCAACTTCTGATGCGCCGTCCCGAAATCCACGGCTATGTATCCATCTCCCCGCCCGCCAATATATATGACTTCAACTTCCTCGCCCCCTGCCC
>PLXM01000027.1 GCA_003153235.1 Rhodospirillales bacterium | reverse complement strand
AAATGAGGCCGCCACTGCTATAAGCTTTAACAGAAGGAACTTTTATGCATCAAACAAAAAATGGTCTGCCCCTGTCTACACGGGAAAATGTTGTCTCGAGCCTTACTTTTCTACTCGCAGACTCTCTGGATCTGTATAGCCAATGCAAACAGGCGCACTGGAATGTACGCGGTCCGGGCTTTATTGCGCTGCATGAGCTGTTTGACAGGTTAAGTACAGAAGTAAACCTGGCATCAGATACCATTGCCGAGCGTATTCTGCAGCTGGGTGGCACCGCACCGGGGACTGTACGAGTAGCGGCAGCCGACTCCCGTCTTAAAGAATACCCGATCACCCTTGGCACGGGAGAGCAACATGCCGAGGCTCTGTCCTTATCCCTCGCGGAGTTCAATACAATGATGCGTAATGCCATTGATGAAACAGCCGATCTGAACGACGCAATCACAACCGATATGCTGACCGGAATCGTCCGGGGGCTTGATAAACAATTGTGGTTTGTTGAATCACATCTCCCGATGGGCGCCGAGATGGCCTCAAAGTTTGGCGGTGTCAAGATGCTGGATTTCAGGGTACATGAACAATAAATCAGAAAAATTTGCAGCGAATGTGATAAACGATCCGGGAAAAGTATATAAGGTCCCGGGATCAATCGTAACCGATGTTCGCCTGACACCGAATGAAAAAGACAAAATCCTTTGCAGCTGGGAGCAGGATCAGCTCGCTCTGATGCGCGCAGAAGATGAAAGCATGATTCAGAGAGATAACACTGCCCCTGCCGTTGATACCCTGAAAAAAGTCAAAGAGGCAGAGCAAGAACTGGAAGCCTCCGCCTCTCCCGTCACAAAGAGTTTGCCGGCATAATATTTTGCAGCTTCTTCCTCAGATCATTCAATTCAAAGGGCTTGGAAAGATAGTCGTTCATCCCCGCCTTCATGCAGAACAATTGATCATCGCCCGTTGCATTGGCGGTTATGGCCAGAATAGGCGTCGGCGACATATCCCTTTCCTTCTCCAATGCCCTGATGCGCCTGGACGTCTCGAGCCCGTCCATGCCGGGCATTTGTATATCCATGATGATGACATCATAACGTCCTTTAAAAAACTTATCGAGGGCTACTGAACCGCTTTTAGCGACTGTGTAGCTATACCCCAGATTTTTGAGAAAGAATCCGGCAATCAATACGCTTGCTTCAGAATCTTCCACCAGAAGAGCGTGGTATTTTCTGCCAGGCAGTTCAGCGCTAACGGAAGCGGACATCAATTTCTCCCAGTCATGGGCACCTTCTGACTGTTCTGCCGTCTGGGGAAGATGCGGCTTGACGGGCATTGACTCCCTGCCCGGGGCAGCGGGCTGAAGGAAGTCAAACATATCGTCGATAAGCTCTAAAGCGTGATCGGCGTTTTTTTTCAGTGTGACGACTATTTCTTTCTGATGCGGCGTCAACGTGTCGGATGTAGACAGTACTTTTGACATGCCTATCACAACATGCATTGCGCCGCGTATGTCATGCCTCGTTTTGTACAAGAAGTCTGGCTGAGGCGGAACGAGCGTTGCAGACTTTTGCTTATGGCCAGAAAATGTGTTCATTTCTTAAGCTTTCCTGCTTTCTCTCTAGTATCCTATGAAACCAATAAGTTAGACTTGCACGTTTTGTGTGCCTCTCTAACAAAACAGGACCCAATAGAGTTCCGCCCCTGCCAGAAAGATAAAGCTAGAGTGTTGTCACAAATAAGCGCAGACTTCTGCCTCGATGTAAACAATAGAACGTTCTTGTTTAACCTTGATCTATTAAACGCAAATGAAGGTAAACATGGATACTGGAAAAAGAAAAAACAAGCCGTCTCGCCGCCGCATTCTTATTATTGATGATAGCGCCGACGCTTCACTAACCACGCGCATGCTGCTGGAACTGCGCGGGCATAAAGTCGAGACCGCACTGGATGGCCCTTCTGGCATTAAGGCAGCAGAGACATTCAAACCGGATGTCGTTCTTCTTGATATAGGCCTGCCGGGCATGGACGGGTATGAAGTCGCACGCTGCCTGCGTGCGTTGCCTGAAACCAAGTAGGTGCTACTGATCGCCCTCAGCGGATATGGTCAGAAAGAAGATTTTAGAAAGTCTAAAGAAGCCGGTTTTGATCATCATCTGGTAAAGCCGGCCGATACCGATGAGCTTCAGGCATTGATAGCGGGCCAGGATAACGGAACTTAATCCTTTCCCGGTCATTTGTGGGAAGGAGGCCGTGATGCCGCAAAAAAACAGCCCGGATCATATTGAAGAAACATCTGCGGAAGATTCCGCGGAGAAAAAGAAATGCGATCAAGCCATATCAGAATATACATATACAGTTTCGCATAGCCTTAATGCGCCACTGCGGCACATCATACAGTATGGTGATCTTTTAAAGGATGAGGTCGGGAGTCGGCTAGGCGCAGACGGCTCAATGTACGTGAATAAGCTGATTATAAGTACAAAACGCCTGCAAAGGCTTGTGAATGATTTATTAGCTTACGCCCACATCCTTCACTTCAAAGAAGAAAAACAGTGGATGGATCTGAATAAAATTGCCGCGGAAGTGATAGAGGGCATGACAGTCCTCATTGAAGAAAGCCATGCAACGATCAATATCGGAAATCTTCCCGCAATATATGTTTACCCTTTCCGCATGAGACAACTCTTCCACTGCCTGATAGATAATGCGATAAAGTATCGTAGCACGAAGGACCCGGTTATTAACATTGAATGTATCGATGAAAGCAGGCGCTACCTTTTTTCATTCCGGGATAACAGCATCGGCGTCCCTCATGAACACTATAAATCTGTCTTCAAAGCTCTGAAGCGACTTCATTCACAAGACGATATTAATGGATCAGGTTTGGGGCTGGCAATTTGTGAGAAAGCTGTTGAGGCGCATGGCGGACAGATATGGGTTGAATCACTCCCCGAGGAAGGCTCTGTATTTTTCTTCACCATTCCCAAGCAGAGCGCTCATTGATAGCCTGTCTTCTTTC
>PLXM01000053.1 GCA_003153235.1 Rhodospirillales bacterium | reverse complement strand
ATCGAGGAAGGCACGCAGTACCACACGTTGCATCAGCGCGGCGAGCTGAAGATTCCCACCGAGAATATCGCGGCGGATATGTATGAGCTGACGCAGGAGATGATGGACAGCCGCGGGCTTCCCGCTTACGAAATTTCCAACCATGCGAAGCCGGGACAGGAATCGCAGCACAATCTCGTTTACTGGCGCTATGGCGATTATGCGGGAATCGGCCCCGGCGCTCACGGGCGGTTGACGATGGATGGCGACAAATGGGCGACACGCGCTCACAAAGCGCCGGAATTATGGATGCAGTGGGTGAAGGACGCCGGTCATGGCGCCCATCCATTTGAAATAATTGACCTTTCAAAGCGGGGCTGGGAGATGCTGCTGATGGGTTTGCGTCTGCGCGAGGGTGTACAACTTGACGCTTTTACAAAAGAAACGCAAACCCCGCTCTCACAATTTATTAACGGAAATCGTATACAAATGCTTGTAGACGAGGAACTTCTTGAAGTGACCGATCAGCATATACGGGCAACAGCCGCAGGGCGGCAGAGACTGAATTCCGTTCTTTCCTATCTGGCAGCAGCACAATAAATAAGAGTGTTTTGATGATACAAGTGGCTTTTCAAAGTAATCCGCGTGATTTTCTGAACAAGTGCGGCTCGTTCCTCGAGAAAGACGAGGTCGAGCATAACCTGATTTTGACCCTGTGCCAGAACGCCGAAAAGAAACTGAAGAAGGGCGAGAAGGCGGATATCCGCTGCAGCATCCTGACGGATAACGGTGACTTCATACTCGCTGCCGTGCAGACGCCGCCGCACAATCTGGTCTTGAGCAAGTCGAGCCAGCCCGATATCGAAAAACTGGCCGAGACGCTGGCCAAAAATAATTTCAAATTTCCCGGGATTGTCGGCCCCAGCGATGTCACCAGCGTTTTCTCCGACAAGTGGACGGAGCTTACCGGCCAGAAATCCATCGAGTATATGGATCAGATTATCTATGTGCTGAAAAATGTCGTGCTGCCGCCGCCGGTCGACGGAGAGCTGTGCTTTGCCGGGCAGAGAGAAGTGAACCTCGTCGCGGAATGGATTTCCGCCTTCTCCAAAAGCGCCCTGCCGAAGGCCGAGCAGATCAGCGAAAAGGATGCAAAACTTCAGGCGGAAGAACTCGCCAGATCAGGTCGCATGGCCTTCTGGTCGGTGGGTGGCAAGCCTGTTGCGCAGGCCTCTGTTTCGGGCACCGAAGGCGTGGCGCGGATCAACCGCGTCTACACCCCGCCCGAAAACCGCGGCAAAGGCTATGCCAGCGCGGTGGTGGCCCACCTCAGCAAGCTGCAACTTGATCAAGGCCGGAAGATGTGCTGCCTTTACGCCGATGCGCGTAATCCGGTATCAAATTCCATCTATCGCAAGATCGGCTATGAGTTTGTGGGGCGGTCTAGTTTGTATGTGCTGGATAAGAATTAAATACAGGCAGGTTGGCAATGGAAAGTATAAAGATAAAAAGTTTTTTTCTGTTATTGCTCTCAAGCTTTATAGTCCAGCCATGCTCGGCACAAACTGTTGACCAGCAGCCCACAGCACAAATCACTAATAAAGGAGCTCATCAGCTGTCGGACGCGGAATTGGCAAAGCGCGGTAAAGAGTTTCGGGCTGCGCTTGAACAGAGATATAAGGAACTGGTGCCAAACAATTCACCAATGAAGATTCATACAGGAACAGAAATGGATGATGTGGCCATAAAATATATCCCCATAGGCACCTCATTCGAAGATGCAAAGGCAATCATGACTAATGCCGGCATGGATTATCATATNNGCATTGCTTTGCAGGGTATTATATTTTTTAGTAAGACCATGTTTTCTAACATTTCTGTTGCTGTGACTATTTATCCCAAGATCCCAGGAAATTTCAAAAGAAAAGTTGGGAAAGTGGACACGTATATTGGTGTCTCGAGCCTTTAAAACTCCGCCAACGCCGCTTTAATCTCCCCGCACACCCGCATATAAGTCCCCGCCAGAACGTCAAACGACAGCGCCATTTGTTCTTTCAGTGCTTCCACTGCGGGTTTCTCTATCAGGATTTTTTGCTGGATGATCTGGCGGCTTTTGGGGAAGTCGCCTTCCGCGGACTCGATCAGGCGGTGGCATAAAAAAAGTGCGGCCTCATGGCCTGTGGTATAATCGATACTGAAATAGAGGGGCTCGAATTGCGGCGGTCTGATGCCAAGGGCGGCAGCGAAAGGGCTGGCGCGCAGGCTTGTGCGTGTAAGCGCTTCTGCCATCGATCCCGGTTGCCCGTCAGGTGCACCGTCTTTCAGGTGGCATATGCCGTTGATAAATAACGACCAGACGTCTTTTTCTGCATTGGCGCGCAGGGCGTCCGGTGATCTTTCCTGCAGGTGCAGAACAACAACGGGCGTTGCGGATTTGATGCGAATATCAGCCAGAGTAATCACCTTGTTGAAGGTCTCAGTTCTCTGCTTATAATAATCTTTATCGTGTCTTGCAGACATGGCCTAAGGTTGTTTTGCGGGGGCTGTTTCCACACCAGGAGCTGGCTTCGTCGGTGTTGGAACCGGTATCCTAGATGGAGCTGGAGTTGTCTCTGGCGTGGGAACTGAGGTTACGGTTGGTGCCGATGTTGCCGGAACAGTTGCCGCTGGAACTGGCGATTGAGTTGACGTTGCAGCAGGGGTAGTGGTGGGTGCTGGCGCGGGAGTCATCGGCTGTGTCTGAGGCGTTACCATACCTTTGTTGCCTTGGCTTGCTGCGGGGGGTACACCGAGATCTGTTCCATTCAATAAGGTTCTGCCATCCTTTGTCAGTTCAAAAACATAATTGCGCAGGGACTTTCCGTCGGGAGACTTGCCTTGCTGCCCTTTCATCTGTACGGCAATAATCGCGCCCAGATAACCTAGTGTATTGGGGTCGGCATCGGTTTGCAGGGCTGAAGCTTTCATTTGTTTGATAAATTCATCCAGCCCCTGAATGGACAGAACCATTTTTCCTGCAGCGCTTTCGTCAGGTTTATTACCAGTTTCAACTTTTCCGTTCAGGTTTGTTTCAAGCGCTGTGCTCTTTATAAAAGTATTTTGCACAGTTATTGAAGCGCCAGCGTCCTTCAGCATTTGCGGCAGGAGAGCCGCTGAAGCCGCTGCATCGGCCTTTGCCTGGTTCTGGGCATTTGTGTCTGATGAAGTATTTGCAGCGACAGACTTTTGGACTGTGTTGAAGAGTAGATCTGTCATTTTATTCATCGGCATATTCTCGAGAGAGATTTCTGCGTTAAAACTATGCGGCATCAGCCCCATCAGAGATGCCGGAATAGAAGATACATTCAATCCGTCAAAAGCGGCTTTTAGCAGGAGATTGCTTTTCTCCTGCTGCGTGTGAGATGTGGAGCCGTATAGAACAAGGTGGCTGAGAGAAAGTGAGCGCTGCGGCTGCTGCTGGTTTCCTGTGTCGTGCACCAGTAATTTATCAACGTTAAACGTGCTGTCCATACTGTTTATTGTTGTCGGTGACTTTACGAAGAGCTTAGCCAAAAGTGCCTGCTTGTCTTTGTCCGTTTTCGGAGGGCCGTTTTTGAGAGCGTCCTGCAGAGTTTTCTTCATCTCGAGCGCTTTGCTCATATCGAGCCGGTCATAGGCGCTGTGTGAGGATATCTTGCCGAGCATAAATGTCACGGCATTAGGACCGGGTACGGTCAGGTTAACGTTGGCAGCCTCAAAGCTGACAGGCCCGCTCCATGTGTTATCGCCATTATCTTTGAGATCGACAAGGAATTTTATCGTACCGATAGTTGCCGTTACCGGATTCTTGTCTACGCCCGTGACCTGGATGTTTTCAAAAAGGGAGTCAATCGTTGGATATACCTCTTTTTCTGGCCACCACACACCGGAGAAATGCTGTTTGCCAATAACAAAGCGTGCCGTGGGCGCATTTGTTGCGTCGAGGAAGGTCATGGAAGAAGGTAAGGTAGCTTGTACTTGCCAGGCCCCCGGCTGCAACGGTGTGGCATTGAGAACAACTGTGCCGATATTGAGTTTGCCTCTGGGACCGGTCAGCATAGAGAGGTTGGGCAGTTTGACCTCGTAAAAGCTGTCTTTAGGAGTAACTTCAATGTTGCCATCCATAGTTAGACCTTGTCCGAGAGCTTTTGACATATCGAAGCGCCATTGCATGCTGTCTTCGACCTGCTTTTTGAGGTCTGCCGCCCCTGCTGCGCTGATGGAGCTGTCGGCCCCGTGCGCTTCGCGCACTGGATGTGTATCAGGCGCCTCCGCGCCGGCCACGCCTGACAGCATCATGACAAAAACGAAAAGCAGGGAAAGCATTCTATTCATGGCTAGTCCTTTCAAAAGCGGGCGCATTTAATGACTTATACTAAAGGAATAAAGCCAAAGAAATAAAGATTCTTGCAACATCGGCTAAATGACCTTAAAAATACCCTCAGTTTACGAATATGGTTATATCATGAAAAAGTTAATGCTTTCTGCAACAGTATTTTTATGCCTGTGGCTTCCTGACCAGCCGGCGGAAGCCGCCTATCTCACGGGTAACCAGCTATTGAAAGAGTGCGAGGGAGAAAAGGCGCAAATCCAGAGCTGCATGAATTATGTGGCCGGCGTTATCGACTATCAGGTGATGCAGCAGTCTCTCGGCACTGAGCCGAGCGTTGACTTCTGCCTGTCGGACGACGCGTCGCTGGAAAAAGTGACAGTCATCGTCATGTTTTATTTGAAGAAGAACCCGCAGCTGGGTTCTTTCATTGCTGCGCCATCGGTGACAATGGCTATGCATGAGGCTTATCCTTGTGGACCGCCGCCTGCGTCAAAGAAAAAGCACAAGCATGCCGGATAAAAAATTCCAGCTTGTCACGGAATACAAACCCGCCGGAGACCAGCCTGCCGCTATCGCCCAGCTTGTTAAAGGATTGAAGAAGCATGAGCGTAATCAGGTGCTGTTGGGTGTGACGGGTTCAGGCAAGACTTTCACCGTTGCCAGTGTGATCGAAGAACTGCAGCGTCCGACGCTGATACTTGCGCCTAACAAGACGCTGGCGGCGCAACTCTATGGCGAGATGCTGGAATTTTTCCCGCATAATGCAGTTGCTTATTTCGTATCCTATTACGATTACTACCAGCCGGAAGCGTATGTGCCAAAAACCGACACGTTTATCGAGAAGGATGCCAGTATCAACGAGCAGATCGACCGTTTGCGCCATGCGGCAACGCGGGCGCTGCTGGAGCGGCACGATACGATTGTTGTTGCCAGTGTGTCCTGTATCTATGGCATTGGTGACGTTGAGACCTATCAGGGCATGATTTTCACGCTCAGTGTAGGCGAGCGGATAGATCGTAATGACCTGCTGAACAGGCTTGTTGAAATTCAATATGTGCGTAATGATATTGCCTTCGAGCGCGGTACGTTCCGCGTGCGCGGGGATATCGTCGAAATTTTTCCGGCGCACCTTGATGACCGCGCGTGGCGGATTTCTCTTTTCGGCGACGAGATCGAGGCCATTCAGGAGATCGATGCACTGACCGGGCAGAAAATGGCGGCGCTGGAGAGTGTGACCGTTTATGCCAACAGCCACTATGTCACGCCGAAGCCAACGATGCAGCAGGCGATCAAGCAGATCAAGGCGGATTTGCATTTACGTCTCGATGAACTTCGTGCGCAGGGAAAATTACTGGAAGAACAGCGTCTTGCGCAGCGCACGCAGTTTGACCTTGAAATGTTGATGGCGACGGGTATGTGTCCCGGCATCGAAAACTATTCACGCTATCTTACGGGTCGTAAGCCGGGAGAGCCGCCACCGACGCTTTTTGAATATTTGCCCGACGATGCGTTACTTGTGGTGGACGAGAGTCACGCGATGATCCCGCAGCTGCGTGGCATGTACAACGGGGACCGCGCACGGAAGACGACGCTCTCCGATTACGGGTTTCGTTTGCCAGCATGCCTCGATAACCGCCCGCTGAAGTTCGAGGAATGGGATGCACTGCGTCCGGAGACGATTTTTGTATCAGCGACGCCGGGCGACTGGGAATTGCAGCAGACGGGCGGCGTTTTTGCCGAGCAGGTTGTGCGCCCGACGGGGCTGATAGACCCGGAAGTGATTGTCCGCCCTGTTGATGGTCAGGTGGATGACCTATTGGCTGAGTGTAAAACCGTTGCAGCCAAGGGTTTCCGTGTGCTGGTGACGACACTGACCAAGAAGATGGCGGAAGACCTGACGGAGTATATGAAAGAAGTGGGTCTTCGTGTACGTTATATCCACTCCGACGTGGAGACCCTGGAACGCATCGAAATTATCCGTGATCTGCGTCTTGGCAATTTTGATGTGCTGATCGGCATCAATCTGCTGCGTGAAGGGTTGGATATTCCCGAGTGCGCATTAGTGGCAATTCTTGATGCAGATAAAGAGGGCTATCTTCGCAGCAAAACATCGCTGGTGCAGACCATTGGCCGCGCCGCACGGAATGTCGAGGGCCGTGCTATTCTTTACGCCGATAAGATGACCGATAGTCTGAAATATGCCATCAGCGAAACCAACCGCCGCCGCGAAAAGCAGACAATCTATAATGCCGAAAACGGCATCACGCCTGAAACAATCCGCAAAGGCATCTCCGATATCCTGCAGAGCGTATTCGAGAAGAGTGACCATGTAACGGTAAAGACCGGCAGGGAGGAAGCGGAGCCGCTGATTGGCAAGAACCTCAAAACACATCTGACGGCGCTAGAGAAAAAGATGAAGCAGGCTGCGGCTAATCTGGATTTCGAGGAAGCCGCCCATCTCCGCGATGAAATCCGACGGTTGGAGCAGAATGAGTTGCAATATCTCGGCGCTGACTCTGATTGATTCTTTTCTAATAACATTCTGAAAATAATTACTCTCAAAAGTTAACTTTTTCTTTACGATCACCCTATCAATTTTCCCCATTTTCGATTATGTTTAAAATATATATGGGGAGAGTGTGGGCGGATGCCAAAGGGACGCGGATTACCACAGACAGATAATGATCAGGACAGGATGCGCTGCGTCATTGATGCGCAGGGTAATCTTGTTTTTGCCAGCCCTGCCGTGGGCTGGTCGGTAGGTTTGAGCGGCGAGACGCTGGTTGACAAGCCTGCCAGTTCAATTTTGAACGTTGTTTCCTGCCGCGACAATAAGCATCAGCCGCTTTCTTTCGGCAGTCTTCAGTCAGGATTCTATGAAATAGCCTTGTTGCGGCGGGATCGCGACCCGCTGCTTGTTGATGCGCGCATTGATCTGGTTGATGCACTTAACGACAAGAAGTATACCGTGATCTGGCTGGATCTGGATAACAAGCTGAAACGCCAGAGAAACAACGATTTCAACCGCGAAGCGCGTGATTTCACCAGCTTTGTCGTCGATAATCAGAAAAAAGCTGTTGAGATACCGGCTACGCCTGCGCCGCCCGCAGAAAATATCTCGAAAGCGGACGGGGAGTTGCGTCACTTCCTCAACTTGACGAGTGATCTGATGGGCGTTTATCGCCGTGATGGTTCTTTTGGCCGCGTCAATGCGACATTTAACCGCTCTCTCGGTTACACGGATGCGGAATTGAGGACATTCCCCTTTATCGACCTCATTATGCCCGAAGATCGTGAATTGGCGCAGACGGCGATGCAGAAAATACTGCAGGCGCCTCGGGATCAGGAGGCGCGCGCCGATTTCGAGGTGCGCACCCGCTGCAAAGAAGGCAGTCTGCGCTGGATACGATGGTCACATAAGACAGCTGGGGATTATATCTATGTTGTGGGTCGTGACATGGCGAGCCTCAAGCAGCATGAAGCTGAATTGAAGCGCCGTGAGGCGCAATTGTTCGAAGCGCAGAAGATCGGACGCATGGGTCACTGGTATTGGGAAATCGGCCAGCAGGGTATGGAATGGTCGGACCAGATTTATTCCATCTTCGGCGTGGATAAAAACTCTTTCATTCCAACGGTAGAAGGAGTCAAGGCGCTGATACTGAAGCGTGACCTTGGAAAAACATACCGATCTTTCCAGCGTGCCGTGGTGCGCAAGAAGGATTACGAGCTTGAGTTCCGCCTACGCCGGCCCAATGGGGGCATCCGTTTTATCCATTGCGAGGGGCGCTCCAAGATCGATCCTGAAACAGGCGAGGTTGTAGCGCTGTTCGGTATCATGCAGGACATCACCGAGCGTACACTGCATGAACGCGCTCTGCAGGAAGCGAAGGATGCGGCTGAATCAGCCTATGCGTCCAAGACGCGGTTCCTCGCCAACATGAGCCATGAATTACGTACACCGTTGAACGCCATTATCGGATTTTCAGAGATGATCCAGAGCCAGTTACTCGGACCTGTTGGCAATTCCCGTTATCTCGGCTATGTAGGAGACATCCAGCGCGCCGGCAGACATCTGCTGGACCTGATTAATGACATTCTCGACATGTCGAAGATCGAAGTCGGTAAATACGAGCTGCATGTCGAAGAAATCAATGTCGGCAAGCTCATCTGTCAGGCTTTGAACATGGTTGAAGGGCATGCCCATGAAGCGCAGGTGCGCTTGGTCACTGATGATCTTCCCATGGACATCCATATCGTTGCGGACCGCCGCGCCCTAATGCAGATTTTGCTCAATCTCCTGTCCAATGCCATCAAGTTTACGGAGCCCGGTGGTTCCGTTGAAGTGAAGTGTCTGCGCGAGCTGGGCGGCGTAGCTCTTGTGGTTTCCGACACAGGCGTCGGCATCCCGCAGGACAAACTCAATATCGTCACCATGCCATTCGAGCAGGTGAGCAGTGAACTGACCCGTAAGCATGAAGGTTCAGGCCTCGGGCTTGCTATTACAAAGGACCTGATAGAGCTGCACGGCGGCACGCTGGAGATCGACAGCGATGTGGGTATTGGCACAGCGGTAACCGTTCTGCTGCCGGAAAAACTCCCTGACAGCAAACATGTCAAGACTATGCTGGCGGATGCAACATCTGATCGTTCGGCAGAGCTGACGCATTAGCCATCCTTTAACGCTTTGTATTTTAAGACAAAATGCACTCCGGCTTGTTAAAACAGGCGTTTTCCGCTATAAATTAGGCCTTCTTTTGAAAAGAAAAAGGCGATTTTATATTGAGATTTAAATATTCTCACGCGCGTGTTTTATTTATTCTGATGGCACTTCTGTTCCTCTCGTTCGCGGGAGGCGCGAATGCTTTTGCGGGGGCATCTGCCAAAAAATCGGGGTCCAGCACTGCTTCAAAGCCGACCTCCAAGCACAGTGCCAAGGTTGCAGTTGTCAAACCCGTCCGCCGCCCTGTTTTTAAAATGGCTGATATCGAGAAACCGGAAGAAAAGTCGCCTGACTCTTTGGAAGGGCAGGTTTTTAATCGTATCAGCGTAAAGGGACGTTTGAGCGAGGATGATGCGGAACGCTATGCACGTATTTTTGCACTTCAGGATGTGGGTAATTTTAAAAAGGCCAATGAGATCATCCATAAGCTGGATGATCATAGACTCATGGGGCATGTTCTGTATCAGCGTTATAAGAATGCAGCCTACAAGGTTACCTATAAAGAGCTTGCCGACTGGATGAAATCCTATGCCGACCATCCGGGCGCGCAGAAAGTTTATGATCTGGCCATGAAGCGCAAACCCAAGAAAAACGCTGCAGCTCTTGCTTCCCCGATACAGGGCCACGGGCTGACGGGATATCACGACTATGACAGCGGTCAGCTTGCCCAGCCATACATGGCAGATCAGGATTATAGTCCGCAGGAGAAAGATGTCATCAAGGCGATCGACGAGAACCTGTCGGAAAGCCCGACTGTGGCGCGCCGCCGTCTGGAGGGTGCGGCAGAAAAGAATATTTTCAAGGACACAAAATACGATGCATTGCAGGCGCAGATTGCGGAGTCTTATTTTTATAACAACAAAGTTGATGACGCATATGAGCAAGCGGCGGCCAGTTCCGACCGCTCCGGCAAGGAAATCCCTCTCGCCGGATGGATCGCGGGATTATCAGCATGGAAAAATGGCAAGTACGAGGAGGCTGCAGTTCATTTTGAGCGCACGGCCATGTCTCCCCGCGCTTCTGCATGGACAGCATCTGCAGGAGCTTATTGGGCGGCGCGTTCTTATCTAAGGAGTCACCATCCCGAGAAAGTCAGCTATTGGCTGGAAAAGGCTGCGGCGCATCCGCGCAGTTTTTACGGCATTATTGCAGTGAAAGCGCTGGGTATGGAGCAGACGCGTTTTAACTGGGAGATGCCTGATTTGAGTGATGATCTGGTGAAATCTCTTGCAGGCATACCTGCCGGTAAGCGTGCATTGGCGTTGAGGGATGCGGAGCGCCCTGAACTGGCTGAGCAGGAAATGCGCCAGATAGATCCCGGCAGCGACCTGAAAACACAAAAGGCGATGATGGCTTTCGCGCATACGGCAGGAGAGCCTTCTTTTGAAATGCGTTTGGGCAGCGGGCTGCAGGATACGAAAGGTCGTCTTTACGATGCCGCCCTTTATCCTGATACGCCGTGGCGTCCGGAGGGTGGCTATAATGTGGATAAGGCTCTCGTCTATGCTTTTATCCGGCAGGAATCGAAGTTCGATGCGCTGGTAGCGAATAAAAGCTCTGGGGCTGTCGGTCTGATGCAGCTTTTGCCATCCACCGCCATGAACATGTCACACATACTTGGCGCCAAGATCGATAAAGACCAGCTGGGAGATCCTGCCGTGAATATCCGTCTCGGGCAGAGATACCTGCAGCAACTTTTGCAAGATGATGATGTGAAGAACAACCTGTTCAAACTTGCCGTTGCCTATAATGCGGGCCCCGGCAAGCTATCACGGTGGGAGAAAACGGTCGATTATCAGGATGACCCCCTGCTGTTCGTTGAATCCATCCCCGTGGCGGAAACGCGGCTTTTTGTCGAGCGTGTGTTAACGAATTACTGGATTTACCGCCTCAAGTATAATCAGAACACTGACTCACTCGAGAAGGTAGCTTCCGGCGAGTGGCCGCTTTATGCTGCAGAGGATACTCGGCGCGGGCCAAGTTTTGCCTCACGGATGCCCTAGTAAATGGCTGATTTACAGTTAGCGTGTAGGATTTTTGACCAGATACTTGCCGAACAGCTGCTCTATTTTGCCATCAACCAATAGAGCTGACAGAGACCGGTTATCCTTATAGTCAACATCGTTGCGGTACTTGAACGCATCAGTGAGTCTTTCTTTTGTGATTTTTTGACTTCCTGATCCTGATGTCAGTTGGTTCAAAGCCTTTTCAATTTTAGCCTTGGCGGTCTTGGTGTTGCGGTTAACATACGTGATGCCAACTTTATTAAAAGCGGCAGTTAATTGCGGCGAAATTTTATCGCCCACAATCAATCCCTGATTGTTTTCAGTATTTAATACGATGTGAACCGGTACTATTTCTATCCCGCCTTTTTTGTTGTCATTAACAACATCAAGCGTTGTTATAGCAAGGCCAGAGGGTGAGCAGTTTTCTGCCATATCCAATGCTTCATCCGGATAATCATTATTCGCTCCTTCTGCCTCCAGAAAGTCACGAATGTTGTTGTCCCAAATGCCGGTGAGATTTGCTGCGCTGGTCAAAGGATGTGCCAGTGAGGTCATCAGGTCTTTGTGGCGCACGATGTCGTCCATAGTGAAATCCACTTCTTTCTGTTCCGGCGGAATAGTTATCGTGTCTTCTATTCTTGCTGTTGCCAAGCTTGTCAGTACAGCAGTTTCAGGCGCATCATTCACAACAAGAATTCCCTGAGCAGCCGGTGTTTGTTTTTTACTTGCGGTGTTTTCCACCTTTGAAACCTTATCTAATGCCTGGGTCACGGTGCGTTTAGCTTGCTCGAGTGCGGCATTTGCCGTTACGAGTGCTGCTTTTGCTTCTGTTAAATTATCGGTCATGAAGGGTCTCCCTTTTAAATTCATTGAAATATTGGACATAACGTAGATAGAATCAAATTATATGTCAAGTGTATTAACTTACCTATGTAAAATAATAACAATTTCAATACGTTAGTTTAGACAAAGCGACAAAATATTTACCGCAGGCATTGTCGTGCTTTAAAGTGAACGGCTGGATCTTTGAATGGGGCCGACATGACAACCGCAAATCAGGTACGTAAGACTTTTCTGGATTACTTCAAGAAGAACGGGCATGAGGTCGTGGCCTCCGGTCCGCTTGTTCCGGCGAATGACCCGACATTGATGTTCACGAGCGCAGGCATGGTGCAGTTCAAGAACCTTTTCCTTGGTGCTGAAACGCGTTCTTACAAGCGTGCAACTACATCGCAGAAATGCCTGCGTGCCGGCGGCAAGCACAATGACCTTGATAATGTAGGGTTCACAGCGCGGCACCATACGTTTTTCGAGATGCTGGGTAACTTTTCCTTCGGTGACTATTTCAAGGAGGGCGCAATCGAGCTGGCGTGGAACCTGATTACCAAAGAATTTTGTATGCCTAAAGACAAGCTGCTGGTGACGGTTTACCATACCGATGACGAGGCCATCAGCCTGTGGAAGAAAATCGCCGGCTTTTCCGATAGCAGGATTATCCGCATCCCCACATCGGACAATTTCTGGTCGGCAGGGGATGTTGGTCCCTGCGGTCCATGCTCGGAAATATTCCTTGACGGTGGCGACAAGATTTTTGGAGGACCTCCCGGTTCTCCCGATCAGGATGGCGACCGCTATCTTGAGTTTTGGAACAACGTTTTCATGCAGTATGATCAGTTGCCGGGAGGGCAGCGTATCAATTTGCCCAAGCCCTCGATTGATACCGGCATGGGGCTGGAGCGCCTCACCGCGCTGCTGCAGGGCAAGCATGATGCCTATGATTCAGATATTATCCGTGACCTTATCGAGGCTTCGGCGAGCCTGACGTCGACCGATCCGGACGGCGCGTTCAAGGTCTCGCACCGCGTTATTGCCGACCATTTACGCGCCGCCTGCTTCATGATTTCGGCAGGCATCCTGCCATCCAATGAAGGCCGCGGCTATGTCGAGCGCCGTATCATGCGCCGTGCGATGCGCCATGCACACCTGCTGGGCGCGGTCGAGCCGCTGATGTACCGTCTCGTGCCGGCGCTGGTGGTGAAGATGGGTGATACGTATCCTGAACTGAAAGAGGCGCAGGACCTTATCACCGAAACGTTGAAGATAGAAGAACTGCGCTTCAGGAAAACGCTGGAGCACGGCCTTGGCCTGCTGGAAGCGGAAACAAACAAGCTCAGCCCCAGTCAGAAGCTTTCCGGCGATGTTGCGTTTAAGTTGTATGACACCTATGGTTTCCCGCTTGATCTCACGCAGGATGTGCTAAAGCGCGAGCAGAAACGTGAAGTCGATGTTGCCGGTTTCGAAGCCGCAATGGAAAAGCAGCGCGAGACGGCGCGGAAGTCATGGGTCGGTTCCGGCGAGGCGGTAACGGAAAAAGTCTGGTTTGATATTAAAGACAAACATGGTTCCACAGAGTTCCTCGGCTATGATCTGGAACAGGCGGAAGCCAAAGTCGTTGCACTGGTGAATAGCAAGGGCGACGTTGTGCAGTCTGCTGCGCAGGGAGAAGATGTTTCCATCGTTGTCAACCAGACGCCATTCTACGCTGAATCCGGCGGGCAGGTGGGCGATACTGGAAAGATTAAAGGATCTGGCGCCTCTATTGATGTGACGGACACGCAGAAAAAGCTGGGCAGTATCTTTGTGCATATTGGCAAGGTTACGCAGGGAAAAATATCCGTCAGTGATGTGGTGGATATGCGTATTGATGTCACCCGCCGTGACGCCATCCGTGCCAACCACTCGGCGACGCACTTGCTGCATGCGGCACTGCATCACCATATCAGCAAGAATGTCGTGCAGAAAGGCTCAAGTGTTAATGAAGCGGGGCTGCGTTTTGATATTAGCCATGGATCCCCATTAACTGAAGAGCAGATCACTCAAATAGTAGATGAAGTGAATGAGCGCATTTGGATGAATAGCGAAGTCACCACGCGCTTGCTACCGATCGACGAGGCCAAAGCGCTCGGTGCAATGGCGATGTTTGGCGAAAAATATGACGATGAAGTGCGCGTTCTTGCCATGGGCGGGGAAGATAAAAATAAGAAAGCCTTCTCCATTGAGCTTTGCGGCGGTACGCATGTGCGCCGCACTGGAGATATTGGATTGTTTGAAATCATAGGCGAAAGCGCTACGGCGGCAGGCGTCCGTCGTATTGAAGCAGTGACACGGCGTGGAGCATTGAAAGATCTTAAAGAAGATAAACGTCACCTGTATGCCGTTGCAGCGCTTCTGCAAACGGCTCCTTGGAAAGTAGAGGAGCGGGTCGTGGCACTGATCAATGATAAGAAAAAGCTGGAAAAAGAAGCCTCCGACCTGCGTCGCAAGCTGGCGACGGGTGGTGGCGGAGTTGAATCTGAATCGAAAGTGATTAAAGGCGTCAACTTCACCTCCCGCGTGCTCGAGGGCGTTCCGGCGAATGAATTGAAACCGCTGGCAGATGAGCTGAAGTCAAAACTCGGCTCCGGTGTTGTTGCACTGGTGTCGGTGGCGGAAGATGGTAAGGCCTCGCTGGTTGTTGCTGTTACGTCTGATCTTGCGGGCAAGATTAGCGCCGTCAATCTGGTGAAAGCCGGCGTAGAAAAGCTGGGCGGCAAGGGCGGCGGCGGCNNGCGGTCCCGATGGCAAGCTGGCGAACGACGCTGTTTCCGCGATTGAAGCCGCCTTGGCAGGCTGAAGATATGAACAAGAAGGCCCTGCCGTGTCTGTGCATCACCCTCGGGATGTTGCTCATACCCTGTAATTCCTTTGCTAATGCCGCACACAAACCCATGATCGCCATTGTTATCGACGATATGGGCGTCGACCTGAACAGGTCGGAATGGGCTCTTGATCTGCCTCCTGCCGTGACAATGTCCTACCTGCCTTATGCACAAAGAATCGGAGAGCAGGTCAAAGCCGCGAAGGACAAGGGGCATGAAGTGATTCTGCACATGCCGATGCAGGCCGAGAACGGCAAGGAGGACCCTGGTCCGCATCATATTTCAGTTGATATGAGTCCTGCGCAACTGGAAGAGAATATTGCCGCCTCGCTTGATGCTTTCAGCGGCTACGACGGCGTGAACAATCATATGGGTAGTAAGTTCACCGCCTACAGGCCGGGGCTNNCGGCATGTATTCTTTCTGGATTCCAGAACAACGCCACAGACTGTTGCTGAACAGGTGGCACGTGAACATCATTTGCCAACCACCCATCGCGATGTATTCCTTGATGATGAAGAAACAGCGCAATCCGTCGCCAATGCCCTCAACCATACAGAAGACGTGGCTCGTGCAACGGGATCGGCCATTGCTATTGGTCATCCCAAGGATGCGACTCTGGCCTCTCTTGAAGTCTGGCTGGCAACGCTCAAGGCGAAGGGGTTTGATACCGTGCCTTTGTC
>PLXM01000195.1 GCA_003153235.1 Rhodospirillales bacterium | reverse complement strand
AATATAGCGCTCCGATCAGGGTAAATTATGGGGCATAAAATATGAAAACAGCGACCATGCTGACCACGCGCTGCATTCTTTTGGCAGTATGCGCTCTTTTAACGGGCTGCGCTGGTTCGCCTATTGATAAGTCTCTGGATCAGGCGGACATGACTTACCATCAACATGCCGCCAAACGAGCCGAGGCAGGGCCACTGAACAAGACTGTCACATGGAGCAATCCTAACACTGGCCACAGCGGAACAATAACGCCTATCCGTGAGGGACGTCAGGCATCCACGGGAAACTTATGCCGCCAATTTAAACAAACCGTAATTGTCGACGGACAATCTCAATCGGCCACTAGTACGGCATGTAGAAATAGCGATGGCACTTGGATCTTTCAAAATCAAGGCTCAGGTATTGGTAGACTTTCAGACGCTTTACATCAAATGTCAGATCAGATGATGATGCGCGCCAATCCTCAATATGGGCAAGCCCAGCAACAGATGCAAAATCAGGTAACTGTCACAGGACAGCCTATACCTCCAGATGGCATTCCAGTTTATGATGCTTCCGAATGTGTGGGGCCTATTGTTAATGGCATATGTCAAGGAACGATCCTGCCAAATCAAGCGGTGCATCCTATTTGTCACGGTCAAATGCTGAATGGCCAGTGTACAGGGCCAATGTTCTAACCCGCGTAAATAATATTGTAGCCAGTAAAGGTTTTTATGACCCTAACTCAATTCCTCATGATCGTAATCGTCTGCTTTTACCGCCCTGTATTATCTTGCATATGGCGACAGCTTAAAAAGGTCAGCCCGTTTCTTCACAAGTTCGGACAAAGTAACAGCTTTTGCAGGACAAATGGCTATCAAGTATCTAATCTCTGTCCATGCAAGCTGTGTGAAATAATCCGCCGTCGCCGCGCCAAGGTCAAATCTGATAGTGCAAACTAGGATGAACTAAACACTGCCCATGCGGAATAAGCTCATTTCTTTCTTCCACCGTTCTGGCGCTCATGATCGTAAATAACTTTGAGGCGAAAATGTTCGATGACGGCTTGGTTCGCGGCAGCGGTAGTGCTGTCGGTATGGTGCATATCAATAGCGCTGCCATCCTTCCCTGTAAGTGCTACAGCCTGCCCCGGCCTGCCGTAGCCTCGATCCAGTAGGGCATTGGCGGCAGAGACACGGGCAGCAGGCGGAGTTTTTTTATTACGCATGATTTCTGCCAGCGTGTTTATAGCCTCTGGGGTATATGCTTTCGCCAGTTCACGGACTTCGGCAACCTCTTTCGGTCTGCCGCCCGGATTGCCAGATTTTCCCTTTCCGAATTTCGCCATTCTCTGTTACTCCCTGTTCTCAGAGAAATTATACCATAAAGAAAAGAAGATTGCCGTGAAGATAGCACACAAAATATATGATATCTTCGACACCTTCATGAAATCTTCGAAGATGGCGCGAAGATTGTGAAGATAGCATGATTTTATGAGGGGTCATCTTCGCTATCTTCAGCAGCAGAGGTGGGCAGGCTCCACATCCAACCTCCTGTCATGCCGCCCTTTTTACGCCTTACGTTAATTTTTCCTGCGGCGCGTTGTACGGCGGCCTCACTGTGCCCAGCACCTTTAGCCTCTGCCAGAACATCGTTTGCCGGCATTGGCTCCTTAGAGAGGATTTCCCGCAGGAAGTCGGCAGCGCCATTGGTTGCGGTGGGCTGCTCTTCAGGCTCCGGATGTAGGATTTTATGAGCATCAAATAAATCTGCTGACCAGCGCACTCTCGATGTTTCTATGCCGCCCTCAAGGGTTCTGCCTTCTATCTGAAAAGAAAGCCCCTCCGTATCATTGCCTATGTTGTTTTTAATCGGTAAAAAATACCTGATTTCGGGATTATTCTTATCTTTGATAACCGCATACCCGGCACGGGCAGCTGCAATCAGGCCGATGCTGCCATTCACCCTTGCAGTGGGCTCTTGTTTATCTGATTTATTAAAATGGGCAATCAAAACTATCGCCACATTGTACTTTGCTGCCATGGCTGCCAGCGGAGCCAGAAGTCCTCGCATATCTGCATCTCTATGGCTATCTGTACCCCCAAGATAAGCGCTTATGGGGTCAATAATAACTACCCGCGCATGGGTTCTTTTTATAGCGATAGCAAGCCTGTCTATATCCTGAGTAAGGACAAAACTTCTGACTTTTCCTTCTTCTTTAATAGCTGTAAGAATATGGCAGCGGCTTATCTCTGCGCCCGCCGCAAGTAAACGGGGCTTAATGGTATCAGAAGCATCATCCTCGGCAGACAGAAAAATTACATCGCCTTGTTGCGCTGGTGCTTCTGTGTCGGGCCATCCCATACCCTTACTGACGATGGCGGCCAAGGACGCGGTGACTTGGCTTTTTCCCAATCCCGGATTGCCAGCGATTACCGTCAGCTTTCCGCAGGCGATACGATCAGGCCAGAGCCAATTTATTTTTTCCATTTTAATCTCATTCATACAGATCATCTCCACTTCGTTTATTTCTGGGTTTTGACGGGCAGCAGCAGCTTCATATATCTGCTCTGCGTATTCAGGTGCATTTATAGTTGAAAGAAGACTATTTGCTATATCGATGATATACCGACCACCCCCTAAATGTGAAAGTTCAGGATGTTTCGAGAACTCTATTGCTAGCAGATGGGCGGTGATTGTTCCCCCATTTTCATACCTGCTTACGATGCTGGTGTATATCTCGCCGTGCACAGGAACAGAAAAGTCAGATAGGCTTAATCGACGGGATTTCTTGAAAGCTTCATCACTACGAATTGTGGCCCCAAGAAACTGTTGCTCGATTTCCTGTATAATATCATCGCTCATGCGTATCTCTTTCCTGACGAGATTCGGCTTTCTGATTTATCCAAGCAGTAACCTCATCTTCTAACCATCCAACCGCTCGTGCCCCTAAAAGAATCGGCTTCGGGAAAGTTTTTTTACGTACGAAATCATATAGAGAAGACCGCGAGAGCGCTGTCATTTTCATTACGTCCGGGAGTTTTAAGATTTTCTGGCTCATTTCTACCTCCAATATTGTTCAAATACACGGCAACGAATCACCGTAAATCCAATATGGAGATTTCAATTTGCTGTTAAAATAGAAGTTAAATCAGGGATTTTTTGGGGAGGTTTTCTGCTTTTTTTGCCTCTGCCGAATACCCGTTTTATCCCGTAAGTATTTTAATTCCTTACACAACTGGTCGACATGGGCCTTCTTATCATCCCTCTTCAAGTTACATGAAGCAGGGTCTTTCTCAACCCAGCGGTCTATGATTTTACGATCCGTTGCAGCTTTTCCTTTTGGCCAGAAATGGGTTTTTCTTATATCATCAATACAGCGTACTATCTCCTGCGCTTCTTCTATACTGGTAGTAACAGGTCTGCCGCCTAACTTGGGGATCTTTTCGGCCCTGTATTTTTTTGGTCTTCCCTTTGGGCGCTTTAGGGGAACCCTTAATTTAAGAAAATAAATTTCTTGTCTAAGACGTATAATTTCAACACATGCCTCATCTAGCGATTTATAGTTTGCTTTTTCTGACTCAATCATAAGATCAGTCAGATGCGCCAAAGCGGATTTTGTGGGGTCGATTTCTTCATTTTTCTTGATAGACATTGAAACTATCCATTCTTCTTAAATTTTCCGGCGATAACCTTCTTTTCGTCGCTCTTTTTCATTTCATCCAGTATATCTGCATAATCCTGCATCATCTTTTTACGCTCCAGAAGATGTTGAGCACGGTTGTAGGCGCTGCGGATTTTGTCATTATCAGCGTGTGCCAATTGAGACTCAATCCAATCTGGACTATAGTTTTTCTCATTCAGGATGGTGCTGCCAAGGCTGCGATAGCCATGACCACACATCCGGCCTTGATACCCCATACGCCTCAATGCCATCAGCACAGCCCCATTGCTTATATGCCGCGACTTGCTGCGGCTGCTGTAAAAGATATGCTCCTTTTTACCTGTCAGCCTCTGCAATTCCTTAAGAACGGCAACGACCTGCCTGCTGAGAGGGACAATATGCGGGCGCTTCATTTTCATGCGCTCTTTTGGCACGCGCCATTCTTCACGATCCCAGTCGATTTCATCCCATTTTGCACCAATTAGTTCCCCTGTGCGAAGCAAGGTCAGTGCGAGCAGCTTCATGGCGGCAGTGGTAAGTTGCTCTCCCTTCTCTGCATAAGCATCCATATCTTTCAAAAGCTGCGGAAACTCGGCAGGCGGCACGCTTGGAAAGTGCTTTTCCTCGACGCTGGGTAGTAAATCTCTCATATCAGCGGCAGGGTTATGCACACATAGGCCGCGCTGGGAAGCATAACGGAAAGTCTGACTTATAAGCTGTTTCATGCGCTTGGCTGTCTCAATAGTGCCGCGACTGCCTATTTTCTCGATGACGCGCACGACATCGGGAATAGTGATTTCCGTGATCGGCAAGGAACCGATCATCGGAAAAACATATTGCTCCATACGAACTTCGCAAAGCTTCCGATATCTTTCATTCAGACCGGTTTTCTTTACCTCGAACCAGCGGCGGGCAACCTTTTCGAAGGTATTTTCTCCAGCATATGTATTCCGCAGCTTCTGGGCTTTCTTTTCACGGGTAGGGTGTTTGCCAGCTTTTAAGAGGCTCCTCGCCCTATCTCGCTCTGACCTAGCTTCAGCAAGGCCGACATCGGGGTATTTCCCCAGTGCAAGCATCTGAGGTTTGTTATTGAAATAGTATCGCCAACGCCACAGCCTACTGCCGGATGGTGCTACCTCAAGACATAGGCCGCCACCATCTGCAATTCTGTATAATTTTTCTTTAGATTTGAGTTTCTTAA
Source organism: Rhodospirillales bacterium (assembly GCA_003153235.1). Lineage (GTDB taxonomy): Bacteria > Pseudomonadota > Alphaproteobacteria > Micavibrionales > UBA2020 > PALSA-926. Next base: position 16,579 of record PLXM01000195.1, on the reverse strand, counting down.
TAGCCAGTTCAGTTAACGCCATGTCTTTCAATCCCTTGCTAAGATCTACTCATAAATCTACGCATATTTTTTCTGGATTGTAAAGAACTACCTTGGAAGGCTACACACAGAAATAAGCTTAAATTGGCCTTATTTAAGCTGTTTTCTGGACTCTATTGGATTTCTCTGATTAGATAATTGGCGTCCCCTGGGGGATTCGAACCCCCGTTACATCCGTGAAAGGGACGTGTCCTAGGCCTCTAGACGAAGGGGACGCAGCGTTCGAAGCAAATTGTTTTATCCTTATAGCAAAGTGAAAGCAAGGTTTTTTAGGCGATTATATACTTCACCCATCCATCTCAAAAAATTAACCTTTTAAAATGTTCTTTCCCTTCTGTGCAGGACATATATATTGCCCATTGACTTTTCATAAAATGCGCGTTAGTCTAGCGCCCAAATACAGAGGGTGTAAGAATATGAAGGAAATAAACGGGAATATTAGAGCTACTAGGCGTACCGCGCTCGGGATTGCTGCTATTCCTGTATTTTTAGGGCTGGCGGCACTTCAAGGTTTGGTTGCCCGGCCTATCTTCAAAAATAATACCGCGATACCGAACTTGTTATACAGGATGACGCGCAGGCTGATGGGCATAAAGGTAGTTTTTAACGAGGCCTCTGCTCCTCTCGTCAAAGACAAGCCTACTTGGTTTGTAACCAACCATACATATGGCGCTGATTATATCCCGCTGGGCGGTCTGCTCAACGGCCCCTTCATCGGCAAAAGCGATATGATGAAAATACCGGTGGTCGGACAAGTCGCGCTCGCCTTGAATTTTATAGGCATCCACCGATCCAAGGAATTCAATGCGCTGTCCCGCGCCAAAATCATCAAGAACTTTAATGCTGGTCACAACGCCATCATGTTTCCGGAAGGAACAGTCGGCGACGGAAAAAAGATATTCATGTTCCATGCCGGGCTCATCACGCTTCTCTTCGGTGAAAAAGGCGTAGATAAAAAGGACAAGGAAGTCTTCCTGGAAAAGGAAGTTGTTGTGCAGCCTGTAGCGATGCGATTGATGAAAGTTGACGGCAAGGACGCGACTGCCAGCGATGAACTGAAAAACGCCTACAGGATGAACAACCAGAAAAATCCATTGAAAGTCCTTTGGAACAAGCTGAAATTCAAGAATGTCGTGTTCGAGATGACAGCCTTTGAGCCTCTCAATCCCGCCAACTTCAAGGATGCAAAGGACTTGATCAATCAGGCTGCGGTAGATGTCGCCAGCGTTGTCAATCCCGGGCAGACCACTTTCGAAAAGGCAAAAATTCCCGGTCAGAAGGCCAATATCGCGAATAAGCAAGTTCTTTCCCAGCAAGGCGCTAAGTTACGTCAAATATAGTGCTGTTGTCGCACCATGGGAACTGCACTTGCTGATATTAATTAATAAATGATACGCTGTATGACTGTGTTAAATAGTCATCAGCAATGAAAAAACCCTTAAAAAAAATTCCCACCAGAAGTAATAATGCTTCGGATAGTCTTCTACATGCTATCGAATGCCTATTTTTCCTGTCAGGCGCGGCAGCGCTGGCGTATCAGGTCTGCTGGCAGCGCATCCTTTTCTTTTCCTTCGGGACCGACATAGAATCCACAACCATTATTGTTTCTGTTTTCATGATGGGCCTTGGTCTGGGGGCACTGGCTGGCGGATGGGCCGCTGACCGATGGTTTAACAAAATAGTTCCGCTGTTTGCTCTCTCTGAGCTGTGCATCGGTCTGTTCGGGTTTTTAAGCCCGTCACTTCTGACCTGGGTGTCGGATATTTTTATTCTTTCAGACCGCAGCACATTAGCGGCGGTCAATTTTATGGTGCTGCTTGTACCGACATCGCTGATGGGCGCCACATTGCCAATGTTGATCACCCTTTGTCTCAAGACGTATAAGAATGTTGGTGTTTCGACCGGCACGCTGTATTGCCTCAATACGTTAGGGGCGGCGACAGGCTGCGCACTAGGCGCTGTTGGCTTTATATTCCTGACCCTGAAAGGGGTCATAGCCGTTGCAGCCTGCATTAACATCTTTGTGGCTGTCATGGCGTTTACAAAATTCCGGGGCCGCGTATGAGCTTTCCCTGGGCTTTATCAATGTGCGTGGGTTTCTTAAGCCTTAGTCAGGAAATACTCTGGATGCGGTATGTCGGGTTTTCCGGACAAACTATACCGTGGGCCTTTTCTTTTGTGCTGACTATCTATCTGCTGGGGATTGCGCGTGGTGCAATGATCGGCCGGTCTTATTGTGAAAGCACATCACGGCTTTATACTGTGGCCGGCGTGGCACTGCAAATTGCCGGCGCACTTGATGTTATAGCCCCTCCCCTTGTCGGCATTCCAGGGCTGCACTCCGCCTTTCATATTCTGCTCATTCCGGCCATTTATTTGTGTTCATTGCTCAAGAGCATTGCTTTCCCGATCGCACATCATCTGGGATCATCCGCAACATCGGGCAAAGTCGGGAAGTCCATCTCCCGTGTCTACTTCATGAACATCATCGGCTCGTCGATGGGACCGCTGCTGACCGGATTCTGGCTTGTAGACCATGTCAGCCTGCAGACCGCCATGCAGATCATGGGGGTTCTCTCATGCCTGCTCGGATTTTTCTGCGTGGCGCGCGAGAATAAAGGCAAATTTGCCGCGCTCTCGGCCTGTGCCGTGCTGCTGCTGTCAGGGTCTTTTTTGCAGCCGGATTACCTGACGAAAATGCTGGCTTGCTATCCCGTGGATAAGGGCGGCCTGCGGCGCATCATTGAGACAAAAGAAGGCATCATTCACAGCTCGCTCTCCAACGAAGGCGGCGGAGACTACACCTACGGCGGCAACGTGTACGACGGCAGAAGCAATATCAGTCCGCGCGGAGATTCCAATACTCTGGAGCGTGTTTTTGTGCTGGCGGCACTCAGACCTCAGCCAGAGAAGGTATTGGTAATCGGCATGAGCAGCGGCGCCTGGCTGCGTATCCTCACCGGCTTTCCCGGCGTGAAGAGCATCGATGTCGTGGAGATTAACCCGGGATATCTGCAGCTTATAAAAGATTATCCCGATATTTCCCCCATGCTGAAAGACCCGCGTGTTCACATCCATATTGATGATGGCCGCCGCTGGCTCAAGCGCCATCCGGAAGAAAAGTTTGACCTGTTTGTCATGAACACAACATATTATTGGCGCAGCTATATCACTAACCTCCTGTCGCAGGAGTTTCTGCGCATGGCACAACAGCATTTAACGCCGGGCGGCGTGATCGCCTACAACACGACGTACTCCCCGGATGTCCTGACAACAGCCGAGTCTGTTTTCCATTATGCTTTCGGTTATATGAACTTTGTCATCGCCAGTGACAGCGACTTCCGCCCCCTGACAAAAACCGGGCGCGAACAGTTGCTAAAAATACGTCTTGACGGCAAGCCCGTCTTTGATCCCCATAACCAGCAGGATATAAATTTTATAAACCGTACGCTCTCCATCCCCTTTATGAACTCTGCAGAACAAAGCCCCATACTTCGCCGCGATGGGGAAATTATTACAGACTGGAACATGATTACTGAATTCAAGCATGGCCGGTCCATGGCTTTGTTTTGTAACCAGAGATAATAATTTTTTAGCTAATCAGCAGCAGTCTGGGCGGGCGCCCGGGCACTGTTTCCGGAGCACGATGCAGACACGGCGGAACAGGGCAAGCCGGATATTCAACAGCAATGCGCCAAAGATTGCCGATGCCGAATGAGAAAAGCCCGGCTTCCGCAAGCGTAGCGTAGTGAAGGTCATAGCAGTTTTCCTTGAGATAATTGTCAAAATCACCCCCCTCTTCTTGCTGCTGAAAAAGGCTTAGCAGTACTGCACGTGTAGAAGGCATATCTATACATTTTTGCGCCAGATCGTTGCGCAGGCCTTCTGTTGCCGCCTCATTATAACTGCATAGATACGTATCAGTCGGAACTGTAGCCCTGTCTGCATGAAAGGAGTAAACATCCGTCGGTATAATTGACGTTTTGTCTCGTTGATAACGCGGAACGCATTCAAGGCTGGGCGAGAGCCCCTGCGCCCGCAGCAGCCGCTGATCCTCAAGAAGTACGTTGGCAGCCAGCCTTCCCTTTGCGCTCAAATCCAGCAGAAGGCGTGAAAGGCTTTCGTCATCAAGAGAGATTATCTCATCATTGCCTCTGAAGCGTTCAGCCAGTTCATTAAAGTCACCTTCCAACGCACGCGACCAGCAGATTGCATTGACCTGCGGCCCAAACGGGCTCGTTACAAGTTCATCAAAGCTGCCCACGACCTTAATCCGGTCATAGCCTGCAGGTGGAATGAAACGGACAGATTCTCTCAAGAACTATCTCCAATACCTTATAATATCTCATATAAAAACTGTTATAGCAAAAAAGCCGGGCGCAGGCTAAATTACTGGAAATCTGTATACAGGAGCGTCTCAATGCCTAAAGTCGTCGCCCTCGACTTTGAAACAGCAAATTATCCTCGTGACAGCGCCATTGCGCTTGGCATTTCTGTCATTGAGGACGACCTCATTAAAGAAACCAGATCATGGCTGTTTAGACCACCCGGCAAGAGCATTTATATCCGTGAAGACTTCATCAAGATTCACGGCATCCGTCCGGCGGATTTAAAAGATAAACCCCACTTTCACGGCGTCTGGCCGGAAATAGAAGTCTATCTTGAAAATGTCGATCTGTTGATCGCGCACAATGCGGGGTTTGACCGGTCAGTTCTTTACGGGGTCGCCGATCGTTACGGCATTGCGCTGCCGCGATATAACTGGCAATGCACGGTTAATATAGCGCGAAGAACATGGCCGCATCTTGCAAACCATAAACTGCCGACCGTGTGTGAGCACCTTGGCATACAGCTCAAACACCACGATCCCGCAAGCGATGCGGAAGCGTGCTCCAAAATATTTCTTTGCTCAGAAACTTCTATTGAACAAATGCCTGCAGAAGACGAAACAGGTTTAACGTCCGCATCGCCGGAAATGGATACAGCAATGGCCCAATACAGGCTGGGCATCCGCTACTACAATGGTCAGGACGTATCGCAGAACTATGCCAAGGCGCTCAACTGGCTGCGGAAAGCCGCAGAACAAGGCCATGTAAAGGCGCAAAGTCATCTCGGCGACATGTATCATAAAGGCGAAGGCGTCCCACAGGATCATGCAGAAGCAATTAAATGGCACGAGAGGGCCAAAAGGTAAAAACTCATGAACGACGTAAAGACCGATCCCGAAACCATCGCGAAGCTTGCCAAAGCAGTTTCCTTTATCTGCGGGGCGCAGGATGCGACCACACTGGCCCTGAAAGCCGCCGCCGAGAGCCGCAAGCCCGGTGACATCAAGAAAGCCTATACACTCTTCTTGAAGCTAAAACCGGGACACCGGCAGGCCGCCCTGTCGATGCTATCTGACTAGACATGGCAGCAGGCGATAACAGAAAACAGGTTGCCGAACTGAAATCTCTGCGCGAGAAGCTGAACAACGCCCTGCGCCGCAAGGAATACGCCATTGCCGCCGAAACCTGCATCGAGATCATCGCTCTCGATGCGCGCGCAAAGTCCCTGAATATCATGGTCTGTCTCTATCACAAGGATCTCGGCGAAGCTTATCTGAAACTGTTAGAATACGAGAAGGCCGTCGCCAGCCTCAATACTGCACGGGAGGGGCTTATAGAATATCGCGCCACAAAAAAACTGAAATTTCCCGACGACTGGCTAAATGAACTGAAGGCCATCGAGAGATTGATTCAGAGAATAGAAGCCACACATCTCAAATGAAAATATGGGTTGATGCAGACGCCTGCCCGAAGGTGATTAAGGAGATTTTGTATCGTGTCGCGGAACGGGTAAAAATTCCGCTGATATTCGTCACCAATCAGCGTCTGACACTCCCCGTTTCACCCTTTATTACCTTAACGCAAGTACCTCCCGGGCCAGATATCGCCGACGATGAAATCGTTGCCCAGTGCGCTCCGGCAGATCTGGTGATTACAGCCGATATTCCTCTCGCCGCACGCATCGTAGAAAAAGGGGGGCGCGGACTCGATCCACGCGGAAAACTTTACGATAAAGAAAACATCAAACAGATATTATCGATGCGGGATTTCATGGACTCCTTGCGCGGCAGCGGCATTGAAACCGGCGGTCCCGCAGGCCTTGGCCAACGCGAAATAAACCTCTTCGCCAACCAGCTCGACCAAATTATTGCCGCTTATCAGCGCCAGGTTCCCCAGCAGCCGTGAAATAGATAAAAATCTGACCATATTATGTTGGTGATTATCCCGTAGTGTCCTGTCAGTGTCCCACATAAGTGGGGTATTGAAGTACGTATCCACCAAGTCATTTAAAAGATTTTTTTAATTAGATATTTGTGCCTATGTGTCCCTATCGTAGTTAAAAGCAAAAAGATTCATGACTGTCTTAGCTACATTTTTTCATGGCAAGCTGTCAGTTGGCAACTGACTTTTCAAAGCTTTTAAATTGAGCGGCCTGATTTGAAGTAAGCTTGAAGTCGATGTCTTTTCTTTTCTTGACTATCTGCAGATTGTCAAAATCCAACGCAGCAAGCTTGCCGCCCATGCCAAGCGTCTTGTCAAAGCCAACAATAACCTGGCTTACATCAGCATTGCGGAGATAAACATTCTCAATACTTGCTACTTTCTTGCCCTTATTATCTAAGACATCCCCCTGCAAGAGCGCATTAACGCTGATACTGCCCCGTGGAATGACTTTCGCTTTTGCCCAGTCTTTCTGGTCGTAAGAAAAATCTGCAGCATGATCAACCATATTCTTTGACAGAGCCAGAGAAACATTGCCGCTGGAGTCTTGTGCAACAACCTGTGAATAGTCAAAGGCCGCAACTTTACTACCAATACCCAGAACACCATTATCCGATACGACGATTAAGATAGCTTTACCATTCTTGTCAATAATAACGTCTTTCACCGTAGCAATCTTTTGACCATCACTGTTAATGACTGATTCGCCGATGAGCCCGTCAGCTGTCATGCTACGGTGGATCAGGATAGGTTCAAGCGTCTTATTTTCTTGTTTACCGATAAAGAAAGCCTCAATATTCTCGGAGGCATTATGTATTGCATTCCCTGTCTTATGGGCCCCGCTCTTAACATCGTCCATCACAGTATCGTCTGAGCCTGTAGCGGGCGCTGTAGAAGCAACAGCCTCGCCGCCTGCCGCATTCGGTATGTCAGCTGCATGAGCGGAAACTGATATCATAAGAGCCAGCATAGAGACGGCTGTCATTGCTTTAATCTTCATTGTCTTTTTAAACCCTTCGTTGAAATGCATTTTTTGCTAAAAGTGGCAGTATCCTAACGCACAGGTGCAAAGACAAGTTCCCGGGCAAACCACTGAACCTTTCGCTGATATGGGGCGTTGGTATGCAAGATACTTAATATTCCTTAAATCAATAGATGGGATCTAGCACCTAAACTAATTGTTTCTGCATATACAACAACTAACCAAAAGGAAAACAAATGAACCGCATCACTCTTGCTGCCATCACCCTTCTACTAACCGTTATGACGGCTGCCTGCAATACCGTGGCAGGTGCGGGTCAGGACATGCAAAACGCTGGCTCTTCGGTTAAAAATGAGGCCAACGAGCACAATTAGGCAACCAATCCTAGGTTCTCTCAATGCCTTAAGAAAGTGCACTCGCAGTTCAATGAGGTATGAGTTGAATCAAAAGCCTTCTCTAGAGGGCGCAAAACGCGTGTGTGCTATTTTTCTCTTGATGGTCGCGCTTGAAGGCTGCGCTGCCCCCGTTGTTGCAGGGATGTCTCCCCTAGTCTATACAGAGGTCTTACCTCGCGCCATTAATGGCAAAGGCCTTGCAGAAGATGGCGTTGATGTTGCGACAGGAAAAGACTGCCGTGTGATAGAAGGCGCCGTTCGTAAAGATCGAAAATTCTGTGAGGCCAAGGGATCTCCTCAAACCGACAAAGACTTCAAAGGACTATAAGAAGTGAGCAGCAGATTAAAGCGGGGAGCTGAACAACCTAGCTTGATAAATGATGAACATGCGTATTCTTTACTTCGAGAAATCCTTCATCATAGATAAGATTCAAGAAAATCTACCCAGAGAGGTCCAAAAGTCTCCTTCATTTTCTGAGCAATGGGCCGACGATCCCATTCCATCAAATCTATCTGACGGGCCTTAGAAGAATCCTTTTTAAATATCTTTTCCAATTCCTCTTCCGTACTATGCCCTAACACGACAACATCAACCTCATCATTGAAGACGACGCTGCGATAATCAAAATTTGATGAGCCAATGGCTGACCAGATTCCATCAACGACGACGGCCTTGGAATGAAGGATCTCGTTATGAATTTCATATATTTTTATACCAGCCTCGAGGAGCTCATGATAATGAGAGTGCTGTATTAACATCGCCATATTAGAGTCACTTTTGTCCGGCAGAAGAAGCCGCACGTCAACGCCGCGCTTGGCCGCCTCCATCAGGTCATCCATCTGTTGATCTGTTGGTACAAAATAAGCGGACATCAACCAAATTCTTTTTTGCGCATGTCGTATGGCTGACAACAAAGTAACATAGTAGTCGGGTATGACTTTATCAGGCGTGCTGCCAATGACACGGGCGGCTTCCGTTCCTCTATTATAGCTCTTCGGAAGGTAATTCTTCTGATGCAAGGGAGGCCCATCCTGATTGTCCCATTGGCTCATAAAGAGCTTTTCTAACTGAACCACAATTGGGCCTTTAATTTCAAGGTCCGTATCCCGCCAATAGGCCGTGGAAAGACCCGGCGGGCCTGATGACTTCCCTGGCGCTGATTGATAAGTGGTGCTGAGGTTAACGCCGCCAACGATCGCGGTTGAGCCATCCACGATCAGGATCTTCCGGTGATCGCGGCTGTTGGGCGCATAGCCAGTCCGTGCCATGAGGGGGTTGAGAGGATTGAACTGAAGTACCTCCACACGCGCCCTCTTTAGACGATCGAAGAAAGAGGGCGCTGTGCTGCTCGAACCGAAACTATCATAGATCATGTCTACTGCTACACCTTCACGTCTCTTCTTGATCAGAAGATTACTAAGGCGTACTCCATTACTTTTTATATCTTCCAGTATGAAATATTCGAGATGGATATATCTCCGTGCACCTTTAATGGCAGCAAACATGGCCTTAAATGTTTGCGTTCCATCGTGTAACACACGTGTAGAATTGCCGGAGACCAGTGGTGTCCCGGTCACGGTCTGTTCGATCGCCAGATGCTTCTGAAGAGCGTCAGTTACCCCTAGGTTGGTAAGAAATTTTTGGCTCTGCGCAACGGTCAGGGGACCTTGCCCACTTGTAATTATCGGTGGAGAGGACTTCTCCTCAGCCTGCGTAATTATTTTATGAGCGTCGGGCAAGCTCGCGCAAGCCGTGACCATAACACATAAGGCGAGAACAGTTAGGTTGCGGAGAATGGATTTATTCATTTATCCTTGCACCAAAGGCGTTATTTTTTCTATTTGAATGCCGGTAAAGTGGCTGTACATGGCAACTGCCCGGTTGATCCATGAATTCTTTTCGTTAGCGGTAGTAATTCCCAAGTTGTTTCGAACGCCCAAAATGTTAAAATAACCCCATGTTTGGGGTGACAATGGCTCGAGAATGTATGTTAGCTGAATATCATTAGCCTTAAATATCGGCATCATTAAGAAATATAGGCTGCTGACATTCGCGATCCTGATAAGCATTCTTTTTGGATTGCTGGTGTCAACCTGCATGCGATAAACAACCAGTTTCGAAGACCGGTTATCCTTTTGCGTGAAATAAAGATTTTTTCCGCTTCTTAGTTCATCAAGCGTAAAGTCAGCCCTCTGCTCTCCGTCAGGTCCGTGCATGGCAGTAGCATCTGGGATCAGTATCTCCCAGCGTTTATCTGTAACAGACCAATAACTTACTCCACGCAGGGATGAAATCTTTCCAAATTGTGCCAGAAGACTATCTGCGCTTCCTTTATATCGGAAGCTTCCCCCTAACGTGATCCCTAAAGTAAAATTGTCAGGAAACCATTTGGCACAATCCGCCACAAGGTGTCCCGTTACTATATCACTCTGTGTCCACATCTGAACAACCGGCAGATAATGAGGGGATGAGTACGAAAAGGGGGACACCCCCTTATTGCAAAAAGAGGACGCTGTTTGCGCGTAAGTATTTGTTGAGCAAAAAAGCAGAAGAATAAAAAATAAAGTCCTCATTAATGCGCCTCTTTTCCCGCACCATGTATTATCCATCTTTAAATAAGGCCAAGTAACCTCAGGATAATAAGGAGAATCAGAAGACTGCCCAAACCGCCGCTTGGATAATATCCCCAGTTTCTGCTATGCGGCCATGTGGGCAGAGCGCCAATGAGGAACAATACAAGAATAATCAGCAGGAGGTTTGAGGTAACCATGAAGGGTCCTTTCAGTTGCCGTTAAAATAAATATCTTCCTGTCTTGAGCTCTTGCAGCTGGCCATTTTCATCAACCTTCATTTTTATAGTATGATCGTCGGATGTTTTTGCCTTTATTTCATAGAGGTATCTACCGGCTTTTGTTTCCTTTTCAATTTCATCGACTTTACTGCCATAGAGATTGGCAGTAATGGTTTTTTGAACAGCGGCAGGAACTTTAGACCATGCTATTTCTTCATCCTTGCTGCCGGCATACCTCAGTCCAGTCAATTTTCCACTTTCGTCAACTTTTAGTCTTATTTTCTGGTCACTGGCGGTTTTTGCCTTAACTTTATAAATGTCCTTGCCATCTTCGTTCTCTTTTTCAACTTCATAAGGCTTACCACCCTTGATATTAGCGTTGATGGTGTTTTGTGCAGCCGCCGGCACGGCTGACCAGTCAATCTTTACTGAATTATCAAAGAAAGCGTAGCTTGCTGATACAAAGGAAAACGTCATTACAACAGGTAAGGCTATAATGAGAGATATGAACGTTGATTTTTTCATGAATGACCTCCGGTTTATTTTCTGTAACACAGGCGCGGCAGAATTCGTTGCAATCTTATTAACGCATAGAGGGGGAAGTAGGTTCCTTCCCCGTTAATCTCTCTGTCTGTTCAGGTTTCCATCTGGCTATGCCGTAACGGAAAGGGAAAAACCATCGGATACTGAATTGCGCTGATGGAATGCCAGCCTGTTGTAAAATTTTTTGCCATTCGTCGGCAGTAAAGGCTCGCGCCACAGAAAGAGGCCCATCATTACGCGACATCTTATTGATAGGGAGAATGGAAAGAATATATTTTATAAACAGGTAAGGCGCCTTATGACGATGTAGGTCGTTGATAAACCAACCCTGCAAGGCATGACTGTCCATCCATTGCAGAAAGCGGATCAACTCGTCATTTCCCAGATGATGCGTGAAATGTGTACTGATAATAAAGTCATATTTTTCCGTCGTATTCATCTCAAAAATGTCAGAAGTCTTATAATAAATACCCATGTTTTTCGGAGTTGATTTTTCAGCTGATGCTGTTGACCATGGATTAATATCGATGCCGGTAAGATTAACATTTATCTTTTGTTTTTTAGTCCAACTCCATATCTGGCGCAGCATTTCTCCCCTGCCACAGCCGATATCGATGATGGTTAATGAGACTTCGGATGAGACAGAGGGTAGTCTCTCTTTCAGCCAAGATAAAACAGGACGGTATCCAAGAGTGAGGTTATTCACAGCTTCGATCTGCCGCAGGCATTCATCGAATTCGGCAAAAGTCGTTACTGCGGTATCCATGATCTCTGCTTCTGTACTGCGCCGACTGAGATCAGGTAACGCTCTCATGCCGCTTGCTGAAACAGCATACTTTCTACGGTCAGCCCGGGACCAAACGCCATGCCGCAACCACGTCCTGAACCCTGCTGCATTATCTTTTTTAGAACAAACATGATGCTTACCGAAGACATATTTCCGAAGTGACGTAGAACTTCACGAGAAGCAGAGAGCGTATCTTCATGAATTCCAGCACCTTCTCTTACTGCATCGAGAATGCTGCGTCCGCCGGGATGAATCGCCCAATGGCGAAAGTGATCCGTGTGACCTCCGGCGAGTATGGTAGGTAAAGCTCGGGGTAAGCCAGCAGCGATGGTGGTAGGCACCTTCCCGGACAAGTGCATATCAAATCCGCTGCCGCCGATGGCCCAGGTGATCTGGCCTTCACTCTCCGGCATAAGCGCGGAATAGAAACTTTGCAATTCGATCCCGATAGGGTCAGCCGACACCAGGCTGGCAGAGCAGCCGTCAGCAAAAATCAGAAAGGATAACATCTGCTCTATACTATCCGTTTCCTGCAGATGAAGCGTGCAAAGTTCGAGATTAAGGATGACAACCCGCGCCCCATGATCGGAACGCACAAAATGACGCGCAAGTTTCAAAGCACTCATGCCGGCATAACAGCCCATAAATCCGATGATGGTGCGCTCTACGGCTGGGTTGAGCTTATAATGATTTATAATTTCAATATCTATACCGGGTGCGTAGAATCCAGTGCACGTTGTCACAATCAGATGTGTAATCTGATCTTTCATTTCTTCCAAACGCAGACCGTCCAGTGCCTTCTTTGCCAAGGAGAAAGCATGCTGTTGATAGAGCTTCATCCGGTGTTCTGTGTCTGGAAATCCGTTTGTGCCATAGAAGCGATCAATGTTGAGCCAGCCCCCTTTCTGGTAGGGACTGATGCAGGAATAGCGATGATCAATCTGACAGCGTTCTGCCATTCTCTTGAATATGGCGCGGCCACGGTCGTCTTTGAGGCGGGATGGAGCTAAGTCCACATACTTCTGGTGAATATCGTGTGCCGGAACGGCCTGGGATATATTGTTCAGATAGGCATCTTTTTTCATTGATCCACTTTTCTAATCACTAGCAGTTCGGTAATTCCAAAAAAGTAGAGATGGGAAACTGTCACAACAAAACCTCTCTCCGTAAAGATTTCTTGTAGCCGACGTCGATCTGGAAAGAGCTGAAGGCTTTCGGCTATATAGCCATATACTTCATGATTCCGGTGAAGCAGCGCACCCCAGAATCCTCCCCAAACCTTTAAGATCCAATACTCCAATTGTTGAAGGAACGGAGACTCTGGTTTTGAGAAATCAAGAAAGGCTGCCACCCCTCCTAGCTTCAGAATTCTATGGATCTCATTAATGACAATCTTTAAATCCGGCGCGTTGCGCAGGGCGTATCCCCCTGTGACGATATCTATGGATTCTGAAGAAAACTCAAGATGACTCATATCTTGATTGATAAAAAGAACATTCTGGCTGGTGTTTCGGTCACGAGCGATATCTAACATTGGCATCGCGATATCCACCCCAACAATATTCCCTTGCGGATATTTTTTTGCGAGTAAAAATGATATATCTCCTGTGCCGCAGGCCATATCCACGCATAATGGGGCTTCATGCGGAGGTAAAGAACTTATCAAATCGCGTTTCCACGAAGCATCCTGCCAAAAAGAGAGCGCCCGCGTGATGAAGTCATATTTTGAGGCAACTTCAGAAAAGACCTTTTCATTATAGTCCTTCTTCTTCTCTGCGGTCTGGAGATGATCGCCAATTTTTAAGGTGAATCGCTGTGCCAAGTATTCATTACCCTTCAACAATCACAGTGCCTACCATCCCGTGTTTCTCGTGATGTTCACAGAAATAATGATAGGTGCCGGGTACCCTGAATATGTGTAGATAAGTTTGCTCTGCTCCAATATCGCCTGAATCGAAGGCTGCAACGCCCGGCGGCAGGTGCGCATCACCAGTTTTCTTTGCCTGTTTCGGATCGTCTGTGACAGTATGTGTAAACAGCGATGTGTTTCTCCACTCGACCGTTTCACCAGAATGAATGGTAAGCTGTGCGGGTTTGAAACTCATAATTCCCATGTCAATAACTGCTGCGGCTCGTACTGAGGGAGGAGCATATGCCGGTCCACTCATTCCACACGCGCCTAGAAATAAAAATATGAAAGTGAGAGCTGCATATTTTCTGCATATTTTTTTAGACACATTTTTGGACATGACAAGGCCTTTCAATGCAGTGAGCTGGATGCAGCAGTGACACCGACACCGCGTACGAACACAAGATTGCCACCCAGATAACCCGTGGTAAGTAATAATGCAATTGCAAGAACAAATGTGCCAGTCCAGGCATTGCTGGGAGGCAGGTTCTGCTTTTGTTTTTTCCAGAGGAAAAATGCCATGATTAGATAGGTGGTGGCCGTTGCTACCGCGAACCCAAGATGATCGTTAATCGCATCACGCGAATCCGGATTAATATTTGGAACAGTGAAATATGCCAGCAGCCCCGTAACAGCCGTGAAAAGAGCCATAACGATGCCAAGCCAGAATACCCAGCACGCCGCTATCAGGCAGTTCGGGGCCCAAGCCCTATCGCGTGAAACGGCATAAGCGATAAATAGAACCGATCCTGTAAACAGTAAAGCAACCGCGAAATGTACAAAAACTGGGTGCCAATGCCAAAGTTCCATATTTTTCTCCACCATTTTGTGTGTGATACGCAAACTCTTTGCCGGATCTTTAGTTCCCGGCGGGAAGCCTGATATCAATTAGCTTTGGAACAGCTTGCCGCTTTTAACGTTGGGAACCTACGCAGAAGGCTTTCCCTTGAAATACCAGAAACTATTACCACAAAAAGAGGACTTGTGATGGCGCCTTCCCTTAGCTTGGCAAAAGAAAAAACTCCTGTCCCTAAAAATTGTTCAGAGTTTGAGTCGATCGCGCTGCTTCTACAGGGCGGCGGCGCGCTGGGCGCTTATCAGGCAGGTGTCTACGAAGCCCTGGCTAAAGCAGACATTATGCCTGACTGGGTGGGAGGCATTTCCATGGGAGCTATCAATGGCGCCATTATCGCAGGAAATAAACCCTCAGAGCGCGTGGCAAAGCTGCGCGAGTTCTGGGAACATATCACCACAGATGGTAATTGGTGGGGGCAGCCTAGTGCCTTCGCTCCGCTGATGCAGCAAGGTGGCGAGGTCCTGCGCACATTTTGGAATCAAATGAGCGCAAGTGTGACGATGGCGAGCGGCGTGTCAGGGTTTTTTACACCACATATCCTACCTCCGTGGTGCTTTCCGTCAGGAAGCCCCTCCGCGCTCAGCTTTTACGATACGGATGGCTTTGGAAAAATGCTGGGAAAATACGTCGACTTTTCTACTCTGAATTCAGGTGCGGTGCGCTACACCACCAGTGCCGTCAATATCCGCAGCGGCAATTACACAGTCTTTGACAATCTCTCACGGAGAATTGGACCTGAACATGTGATGGCGAGTGCTGCCTTACCCCCCGCTCTGCCAGCTATAGAGATTGAAGGTGAAAACTATTGGGACGCCGGGCTCATCTCCAACACGCCGCTGCAATGGATCATGGATGAGGCAACCAAGGATACGCTTGTTTTTCAGGTCGATCTCTGGAGTTCAAGAGGAGAATTCCCCAAAGATATGCTGGAAGTGCTGACACGGGAGAAAGAAATCCAGTATTCCAGCCGCACACGCGCCATGACGGATCAATTCAAGAGCACGCAGAAATGGCATCATGCTTTTTCTACGCTCTACGATAAACTGCCTGCTGATTTAAAGGAAACCGAAGAGGCAATGCTACTGCATGAATGCTGTGCCACCGACAACGTTTATAACATTGTACACCTCATCTACCGCACCAAGCATTACGAAGGTTATTCGAAAGATTACGAATTTTCGAGGCTGTCGATGGAAGAACACTGGAAAGCAGGCTACAACGACACGGTTCGTTCACTGCGACATAAAGAGATATTAAAACGCCCAAAATGTTCTGAGGGTATTATGATCTACGATGTGGCGGAGGACTGAAGCATGAAAACAGGCGATATCCGCAAGAATGCTTTCTGCATGCCCTTTGCCAATCCCGCCTATCCGCGCGGACCGTACCGGTTTTATAACCGGGAATTCATGATTATCTCTTATCGCACCGACCCCGACAAACTGCGTGCTGCAGTGCCAGAACCATTACAAGTTGAAGGTGACCCTATCGTCAAATACGAATTTATTCGCATGCCGGATTCCACAGGTTTTGGCGACTATACCGAAAGCGGGCAGGTTATACCCGTGACCTTCAACGGTAAAAAAGGCAGCTACACGCACCGCATGTTTCTTAATGATCATCCACCCATTGCGGCGGGGCGGGAGATCTGGGGTTTTCCCAAAGTGCTGGCGTCGCCGACGCTGCAGGCGGATATCGACACAATGGTGGGGACGCTGGATTACGGACCTGTGCGTGTCGCCACCGGCACGATGGGCTACAAGCACAAACAGGTTGCGCTGGAGACCATCAAGACTGCCCTTGCCGCGCCGAATTATCTTTTAAAAATTATCCCGCATGTGGATGGCACGGCACGTATTTGCGAACTGGTGGAATTTTACCTCAAGGATGTAGACGTCAAGGGCGCATGGACGGCGCCTGCCGCCTTATCGCTGTTTCCCCATGCGCTGGCCCCGGTGGCCGATCTGCCGGTGCTGGAGGTTGTCTCAGGCCTGCATTTTATCGCCG
>PLXM01000087.1 GCA_003153235.1 Rhodospirillales bacterium | reverse complement strand
GAATAGCCTGTGCCGAAGTCGTCGATGGACAGACGTACGCCCAGTTCATGTAATTGACGCAGAATATCGGTGGATGCGATCATGTCTTCCATGAAGACGCTTTCCGTGATTTCCAGCTCGAGATACCGTGCTTCGAGACCCGTCTCGCGCAGGACGCGTCCGATGGTCTTGACAAGGTCGCCATGGTGGAACTGGACGGCAGAAATATTGACGGCAACGGGAATTGCAGGGCCGCCGTTATCGCGCCATGATTTGCAGGACTGGCAGGCAGTGCGCAGCACCCATTCACCGATGGGGATGATAAGTCCCGTCTGCTCGGCGATCTGAACAAATTCTTCGAGGGGCACAAGATGGCTACCTTCGGCGCTGTTGTCCGGTCGTTCCCATCTCAGAAGGGCTTCCGACCCTATGATTGTGCCGGTTCTGAGGTCGAATTGCGGCTGAAAGTGCAGCTTCAGCTGTCCGTCCTGCAAGGCTTCGCGCAGATCGCTCAGCAGACGAAAACGCTTGTGTACCGTAAGATCGAGGTCTTCTGCGTAGTAGCGGACCGTATCACGACCTTCCGCCTTGGCGCGGTTGACGGCGATGTCGGCGTTCTTCATGATGTTCCGCGCGTCATGACCGTCGTCAGGAGCGGTGGCGACCCCGATAGAAACTCTGACCTTGAATTCTTCCTGCAGGATATTAACCGGCTCTGCCAGAGATTCAAGGATGCCCTCAAGAGAGGCGGATCCGTCTTCGTCGTTATAGTCCAGGACGGTCATCACCGCAAATTCATCCGCACTTAGGCGCGCCACAACGGCTTCAGGTGAAACGGCGCTGACAAGACGACGACCTACCGCCTCGAGAAGCCTGTCACCGATCTCGTGTCCCATAGTATTGTTGAGGTCGCTGAAATGGTCTATGTCGATGGAGAAAACACACAGACGCATGTCTTCGCCCTTGACCTTTCTTCTGATGGTTTCTTCCAGCTTTTCCATGAAAAGTGTACGGTTCGGAAGTCCTGTCAGAGTGTCGTAATAGGCAAGGCGGTGTATTCTTTCTTCCGTCTGTCGCTCCATCTGCTTTATGTTCGAGGCGTTCTTGCGGATCAGACCGTTGGCAATACGCAGTGTGATACCGATTTCATCGCGGCCTTCTTGCCCTGCACCCAGAATTTCAGGGTTCTTGGGATTTTTGGAGGCATTCAGTAGGTTTTTACGCAGCGTCAGGATGGGTTGCAGCAGCCATTGGCCAAGAGCAATCATGAGGATGCTGGTAACGAGCCCCGCTGTGAGGATGAAGATGACAACCGAGTTTTGAACGTAGCTGACGAGGGCAGGCTCAACATCCGACGAGTTGATCGTTGCGACGATATTGAACGGGCTTTCAATTTCCGATGAAGAATACATGACATCATAGCTGTTCAGGTCGGCGCTTCTGTATGTGAATTGCCCGTGGGGTATGGTGGCTTCTTCTCCATAGGAGACGAGACGGTTATTATCCAAGCTGTATACCGTAAGGCCTTTGATGGGACTGGTAGCCATGATCCTTTCGGCATCAGCACTGGTGAGGGGAAGGCCGTTTTTGGCGGAAGCTGCAGGAGTCATTTTTGCAATGTGCTGTTTGATAACAACCTGTGCCAGTGACTTCAGCGCCGCAAGTCTTTCGGCTTCAAAAGCCGGTGCGGTGTACCACAGACAAACCCCTTGAACGAGGAGAATAATGGCAAAGGCCGTAAGGGTAATGCGCCAGCTGATATGGCTCTTCCAGATATGCGGCGCGACAGGAATCCCCTGGGGTCCATTTTTCACAGACTCAACTCCTTCATACTGATCCAGGTCAGTATGAAGCGAAGTCTTTCTCCGATCTTGCTGCTGTACTATTCTTTTTTTCAAGATCAATACCCCTGCAGATTTGCCTGTGTCCCGCAGATTCCCACCTAATTCTATTGTATGCTTTCTTTTTTAAGAAATTGTTAAGAACTAGGTAAAATCAGGGGCAGTGAGAGTAAATGTTAACAATTCCTTTACGATCTAAAGGTAAAAAATAATTAACTATTTCAAATAGATTCTGCCTGTTGTCCTGCACACGTAAGGTCAATTTATCTAGATTTTTATCGGGGGGGGTGTTAACCTTTTATAACAATGCTATCCGGTCAGGTTTCCTAGAAAACAGCAGGTTAAAATTAAAGAACGATGGAGAATAACTCATTTTCCGATCAGTCTCCTGAGAATGACGCTGCAAACGCCGGTCATGAACCTGTGTCTATTTTAAGGCAGGCGACTGTTTTTAAAACCAGGACGAAGCTTTTGGGAATATTCGCCTTGATGTTTATCGGGCTATTTTATGCTAATGCGGTGATCGTCTCGCAGACAAAAGCCAGCAATACCGCCATCGAGAGCCAGAGTAAGTTCATGAAAAGCCAGGCTGCGCTGTCGAATGCTATCAGCTGTTTTGGTACCGCTAAATATTGGTTTTCCATCCTTCAGAATCAACTGAACCAGAAAAGCGTTGCGCCTGATCTGCCCGGAGAAAATGCCGAAGCGGGCGTGAAATGTAATTTTGATGCTTTCGATGGGTATCTGCAGGGACTAGAGCAGTTTTCCGATGAAGCAAAAAATGTTGAAAAGAAATATGATAAGCTTCGTGATTTGCAGAAAGATGTGCTGAACGACTCTATAACCGGCAATACCACTGCAGCTGAGGCTGCGATGAACAGCGGTTATAACATGATTTCAGAAATTGATAATGGTCTGAGCGCGATTGCAAAAGCAATCAATCAGGACTCCACTACCCTTTCGGACCATAGCCTTGCCGAGTCTGAAAGGTTCAAGAAGTTTCCTGTCTTGTTCCTTGTTTTCGGCGTGGCAGGCATTGCCATGGTCAGTGCTGTGATCTTTTTCAATATCTTCCAGCCCATTGAAAATATTATCTCGACAATGATTGACGCCAGCCATGACCCCCATAATACCAAGGACTATATTATCCGGCACGAGGGCGGGGCCGATGAAGTGGGCGAGGTTATGCTGGCGCTGAACAGTCTGTTATTGCAGGTTCATGAAGGGTTCAGGCGTACGGAGGAGGCGGAGCAGCAGAGTGCCGATACGGCTCGGCAACTGGATGCCATTTTCAACAGCGTGGCGGACGGTCTGATAACCATCAACGCGGATGGAGAGATAGAATCCTTTAATAAAGGTGCCTGCAGTATTTTCGGTTATGACAGACAGGTTTTCAAAAGCAAAAAAATCATGGAGTTTCTCCCGGATGTCGTAGCCACAAAATATATGCGAAGCATTCAAAGTTACATTGATAATGGTACAAGTGATTTGATCAATTCCGGGCCAAAGGAGATGACGGGTTTAAGAGGCAGCGGTAGTGAATTCCCAATAGAGCTCTCAGTGACGAGCATCCCCCGTGATGATGGCCATACTGTTTTCGTGAACGTCATACGTGACATCACCTACCGGAAGGATCTGGAGCGCCAATTGTTACAGTCGCAAAAGATGGAGGCGCTCGGAAGCCTGTCCAGCGGCATTGCGCATGAAATCAACACGCCAACCCAGTATGTGAGAGACAATATAAAATTCCTGCAGGATGCTTTTCAGGCTTATGACGGGTTCTATAAGGCCGTCGAGCAGGTCAAGAGCGCTCTGCCGCAGGATATTAAAGGGGAGATAAGCCAGGCTGAAGTGAAGCAGGATATCGCCTTTTTTAGCGGTGAAGCACCGCAGGCTCTGGCGCAGTCGCTCGAGGGTGTTGGGCGCATTAGCGAGATTGTTAGCGCCATCAGGGGCTTCAGCTATCCGGCGACGGAAGATATTGTTTACATTGACCTGAACGAGGCATTGAAGAACACGGTTATAGTGTCGCGCAACCAGTGGAAGCCCTATACACAGCTGAAGATGGAATTTGATGAAAATCTGCCGCCGGTCCCCTGCATTCCCGGCAAGCTGACGCAGGTTATTCTGAACCTGATCGTCAATGCGACGCATGCTATTGAAGAGAAGACCAAAGGGACGGAAGATCCGGATAACAACTTTATCACGCTCAGCACTTCCGCAACCAAGAAGAAGGTGACCATTAAAGTTTCAGATACGGGGTGCGGCATACCGAAAGAGAATATAAGCAAGATCTACAATCCATTCTTCACCACAAAAGAAGTCGGCAAAGGCACCGGTCAGGGGCTTTCTATCTCCTATGATATTATTGTAAAGAAGCACGGCGGTACACTGGTTGTTGAATCGGAAGTGGGCAAAGGTACATCCTTCATCATTGAGTTGCCGATGGAAGTGGAAAATGCCAAGCCTTCCTCTAAAGGCAAGAAGGCGACAGCGTAGGCTTTATTAATGAAATCAGCTGTTCTTTTCGTCGATGATAATGAGAATATCCTGCAGGGCCTGCGGCGGAATTTGCGACCGATGCATCAGGAATGGGAGCTGCATTTTGCCGTCAATGGGATAGAGGCGCTCAAGGTCATGAAGGAAGTGCATATTGATGTTGTCGTATCGGACATCAGGATGCCGGGAATGGACGGTGCTGCTCTCCTGAAACAGACAAGAGAGCTCTATGGTCATACAGTCCGGCTTGTGCTGTCAGGACAATGCGAGGAAGAAGCTCTCACAACCTTGCTCGATGTCAGCCATCAGTACATGGCGAAACCGCTGGACACGGCGGCGATCATTTCAACAATAAAACCCATCCTTGCGGCAAAAGCGCGGCTGCAGGATGAGGATTTAAAAAAATTTATTACGGGGCTTGCAGCGCTTCCCACTTTGCCATCCCTTCATGGGGCTATTATAGCGGCTTTACAGGAGGCCCACCCTACAACCCAAGGCATAGAGAACCTGCTGCTCCGCGACATCAGCCTTGTCGCCAAGATTTTTCAGGTAATGAATTCGTCCTACTTCGGCACCAGCCGGGATATCAATACGGTCGCCTATGTCTGGGAGTTGTTGGGACTTGAAAGAATAAAAACGTTGATTTTAAGCGGCCATATCATAGCACCAATCGAGAAGGCGCTTGAGGGGGATCCTTTTATGACTGACTTATGGGGGTTAAGCCTGCTGACGGCCAGAATAGCGAGACTCATAGCAAAATCAGAAAACCTGCCGCAAAAGACCTGCGATAAGGTTTGGGTGGCGGGATTGCTGCACGCGATCGGGGCTGTTATTCTCTACGAATACCGGAGGCAGAAAACGGGGACTGCTGATTGCAGCGATATTCTTGATGCTAAGGTCCCTCAAGACTCTTATCCGCTTGCGGGAGACTTTCTGGCGCTCCTGTGGGGGCTGCCGCAGGATATACGCTATGTCATCCTGAACCATGCCGAGCCTGAAAAGGCCGGTGACGATGGTGATAAGAGCGTGCTTTCGCTTATCCATGTTGCGCGGGCATTGGCGTATGCCAAGAGGAATCCGGACGCGCCTGAAACTGCGTATCTGAACGAAGATTTTTTGCGTCAGGCTAACCTGCTGGACAAGCTGGAGATCTGGAAGGCGGCGGCTGAGAACATATGAGCTTCAGTCGAACTTCCAATCTTTCAGCGCCGGGAGAGACCTGATCTCATTTTTATCCAGATCATGCCACTTCTGCAGGTTGTCGCCGAGGCCTAGCTTTTCCAGATAGGGTATGTTCAGGTGTGATTTTTGTGTAGGCAAATCATCCGCCTGAATCAGTGCCTGAGCAACGTGCAGCAGGGTTGTCAGGTTCAGCGTTTGCTGAGGAGATTTATCGGGAGTTTGACAATAGGCCACAGCATCGCAGATCGCTTCCGGAAAGCCCCAGAGACCGAGGAAATAAGCCCCCACAGCGTTATGAGTTGCGCCAAAAGATTTCTTTTCCGCCTGCGCCTGTGCAGCAAGTGATTTAAAGCTGGCGGGAGTCAGTTTGGCATAGGGCTCTGGCATACCGTAAGCGAGAATAATCGAGCCGATATGACCCAGCATGCCCGTTGTATAGGCTATATTCTTTAAGGGCTCCGGCAGATTTTCCGCCGTGGCCAGTGCCTCAACAAGGTTAGCACAGTGCAGGCTTTGCTTATATACCTTGGTCAGGAAGGCATAATTCGGATGTTTGGAGTCAATGGTATGGAAGTGCGTATCTTCATCAAAAAGGTAGTTGATTGTACCGGGACCCATGCTTTGCGCAGCTTTGAAAGGATGAATACCCGCCTTGTTGACGCCGAAATACGTCGAGTTCAGACTTTGCAGCATCTTGGCCGTTAATCCGGGATCTTGTGCTATATAGTCGCCCATCTTTTCGAGGTCGGCACTCGAACCTTCCCGTTCCTTCTTGAAGGCATCATATATGTGTGGGGAGCAGGGCAGCTTTGAAATGCTGGCTATGAGCTTTATGAGGTTCTCATCGCCGACTTTGTCCCGCAGTGCCAGAAGGCGGTCCACGGTAACCTTGAGCTTCTCTATATCGAAGGGCTTTGAAAAGAACTGGTGGCTTGTACGGAGAAGGATAGAGATGTCGTCACTGCGCGATCCGCCGCCAGATAGGACCAGACGGGTTGTTTGTGGATACAGGCTCTGCACTTCCTTCAGAAGCTCCGTTCCCCGCATGCCGGGCATATTGGTATCTGAAACGATGATATCTATAGGCGTCGTTTCCATGATCCTCAGCGTTTCTTTTCCGCCAATAGAATAATGGATGTTCCACACGTTTTCCAGGTTGCGCAAGGAGCGGCGGAAACCCTGAAGAATATTATTCTGGTCATCAACAAAGATAATCGATGGTTTTTCTTTCATATGCTTTGTCCCTTTAGCGTGTTTGTTATCATGTTATTCGACTTCCCGGATCATGAGTTTGAGAGCCTGGGAGAATTCCAGTTCCGAAGCGGATGTTGCTGATCTGCTGATCTCTATCTTTATCGCGGGGTCTGCTGTTACGCCCATGACGCATTTCTGGCTCTCGACGCACTGGAAGTCCGTGGAGAATGTAAGCATTTTGTTATTTCTGGCTTTTGCGAGTATCGCGTCCTGATCTGTTTGCAGACCGCGTGTAATATAAGCAATTCTGCTTTTTGTTGAGCCCATTTCCGAGACAGGTACCAGTTTGGCCTTGATTGTCCGGTTAGCAAAAGTCCCGTTATCGCCGATTATCTTTTGTAACTGGCTGGCCTCACTGGAAGAGGCGGCGTTGCCTGGGTTATAGACGATTTCAATATCCAGATCCCCTTTTGGTATCCCGTAGACAAAGCTGAAAGCGCGGACGGCAACCTGAAGGTCTTTGTCTGTTATGGAGGAGGCGGATTGTGCGCGGCACGTCAGCGATGGCATGCACAGTGCAGCCGCCAATAACAAGATAATCGCCAATGATTTTCCGCTAGAGTTAGACAAGAAAACTACCTCCGTCAGGGCTGGTCATAGGAAGCGGGAATGTGTAAATATTTAGCAAAACTGTTCCGCCTTTTTAAAAGTTGCGATCGAGTGATAAGAATACACGACGTTCGGTATCTATGCTGGTTGATGTCATGGAGCGCTGCGCCTCAAGCTCCTGCCCGGAAAGCGCTACGGTTGTTACATCATTTATTTTGTAGCCAACGCGTCCGCTCAGGCTTATATGGGAGGGTACGGTGACAAGAGGATCGGGAGGTGGGCCTACGCCAGGTATTGGCCCTGCCAGGCCTTCTTTGTATTTTGACGTCCAGTACACAAAAGCATCCGACTCCCATTGATCTTCTTGATAGCCCAGATGAACAGTTGCCTGATCAACCGGAGTCTGACCCGCGGAACTTGCTGTGGGGCTGCTGTAATGATCCTGAATTCTCTCGAGCGTATCATTGACACCCCAGCTCCAGTTCTCGTCAAACTTGCCTTTTAAGTCGAGCTCGGTGCCGATCGATCTGCTGTAACCTGCACCATGATTATCCGATGAGAAAACCCAGTCATTGCCGGCTCCGCCGTAAGCAGCAGGAGCCAAGAGAGTAGTCGCGATTCCCTGACCATCTTCAGTTTTTTCCGTGAACACGTCAGCCTTAAATATACCGTCTATAGGCTTAACTTTACGGTTCCAGCCAAGTTCATAGTTGGTTACAACGGTTGGAAGCATCTGGGGATTGCCCACCTGAAGAATAGGGGCAGCTCCAAGCCCTTCATTCAGGCTCGCGCCGGTTGTTGCTTCTGTGCCTAAGTCAAAAAAGCTCGGCATCCGCAGACCGCGGCCTGTATTGACGCGGAAGGAGTCATCGGGTGTCGCTTTCCAGACAAGACCGCTGTTATAGCTGTACTCCGTTTTCTTTACATCAAATTGGTTGTCATTTTGTGTGAGATCATTCGGGTTAATCGGCCCGGTGCGTGACAACGTGAACCTGTCTACGCGCGCGGAGTTGGTCCAGTCCCAGTCAGGGTTGATGGCCCATCCCCACATGCCGCTTAAAGCGTAAATATCATCTTGTATTGAAGAGCCGGGAGGGCCAAGCACAGGACCTTCGGCTACATTGTGGCGATATTCACCCATAATACGGAAGGTGTTGGAGAGGCCTACTTTGAAGGTGTAGCCAAGCTGCGTAACAATGACATTATTATCAACGCTGGAAGCAAGGCCCGGGTCGTATAAGTCCCCAAAAAATTTTGAATTGAGGCCGTTTCTGTAGGCGGTTGCTTTTATGAGGCCCATCGAGGTATCGGCTTCATAGTCAGTCTTGACTGAATTGGTTTCGTAATAGGCATCGGTAAGGAAATTGAAAGGGATCATTTCCGTCTGATCTACCTTTGAGCCGGAAGCTTCTACCCTGATCTGCGATTTTGGTGTGATCTGATATATGCTATCAAGGTTCACTTCGTCTTTTGCAGGCTGGGTGAACACGCTATTCGGGTTGCTGCCGCGGTCATTGTTGAATTCATCAGACTTGGAGGCGCCTGCAGATACGCGGATGCCAAAGTCGTCATTGACCTTGTACGATTGCACAATGTGTGCATCACGGTAATTGCCTGTGCCACCGGTAACGCCGACGTTTGATGTCTTATCGTACAGCGGGTTAACTGTTACGATATTGATGACGCCGTCTGCGGCATTAAATCCGAAAAGGGCAGTGTTAGGACCTTTGACAATTTCAATCTGCCGGATTTCTGAAAGTTGTACCGGTATCGTCGACCAGACTGTATAGCCGTAGTCATCCAGATAAACCTGACGACCGTTGACCAGTACCAGCAGGTTTGAAGAATAGGGCTGGTTGTATCCGCGAATGTTGACGTCATAGTCCTGACGTGCGGACTGCATAACGTTAACTCCTGATACGCCACGGAGAACTTCTGCGATATCTTTAGCGCCTGACCGGCGAATATCGTCCTGCGTGATGATCTCCATGTCGACAGGAGCTTCTGAAACTCTTTGCGGGGAACCTGTGGCGCTTGTTGTGACAGGTTCGCCAAACAACGTTTCAAGGCTTGCATAGTCAATGCTTTGCGCATGTGCGCGGGAAGATCCGCTCATAAAGGCAGTAAGCAGCGCAGTCCGCAAAAGAATATGCTTGAAGGGTATTTTTTTCATCTGATATACCTTTTTAATCAAGAAGATATCGCGCTTCCATTGAGCATCAGGACCGTCTTTAAATCAATAGCGTATTTATCACCATTCTTCATTGCGGGAGAATCGCTAATTTGTTATACGGAAACATTAATTTCTTATCCAATAGAGAAAAAATACTTCAAAAAATACTATATGAATCAAACAGATATAATCATTTTTATTCTTTCACATATTTTTAAAGTAATTCGTTTAAAATGCAAGCTAGATTGTCGCGCATACTTAACAGCAGGGGGAGTGGCTGTTTTTGAGTGTAATTAGTCAACATGAAGTCGATGTGACATCAACGTTGAAGCGGGCGGATGAAAAGCTGCCAGCTAACGGGAATGGTTCTCCATCGTCGCTGATATGGAAGAGCTGGGACGGCTGGCGTACGACTTTGATGGTATTTGGCGTTGTCTTCCTTATTCAGGTTATTGCTTGTATCTTCCTGATCCGCATCTATGAAATTGAGCAATTGGAGGGATTGCGGGAAGTGGCGCGTGCAGCGCTGGTGCCGGCCATTCGCAACACAAATGAACAGCTGGTTTCCCCCTTCCTGAAACAGGAAG
This sequence comes from Rhodospirillales bacterium, assembly GCA_003153235.1. GTDB lineage: Bacteria > Pseudomonadota > Alphaproteobacteria > Micavibrionales > UBA2020 > PALSA-926. The sequence continues at coordinate 1,671 of PLXM01000087.1, read as the reverse complement.
TGACGAAGCTGATCGACCATACAGTGATTGAGGGCCTGGCTGTTTATGGAATGGATTACAGCGTGATTGGCTCCTATGGCGCGCCGCTTGCCAAGCACCTGAGTGTTGATAAGAAAAATCTTGATAGTTACCGCACACCAGACGGTTCTCATTATGAAGTTGTTTTTACGCCAAGCGAGATTGGACACCCTTATAATGTCGTTGTCAGGCTTAATTCTTCGGATGTGTCGCAGCATGTTACAGCACATACGCGTCAGATGCTGCGTATCCTCTTCCTGATATCGATATTAATTACCGGAGTCCTGATGCTGGCCATGAATCAGCTGCTGCTGGCGCCGATTTTGCGCCGGAATGATGACATATTAAAGCAAGTGCACACGCAGGCCGAGAATAAGATACACAGGCTTGCCTATTTTGATAGCCTGACAGGTTTGCCGAACCGGACGTACTTTCTTGAGCACCTTGAGGAAAGCATCAAAAATAAAAGTGATAACAAGGAAGAGGTTTTGGCTGTCTTGTCTGTGGATATTGATCATTTTAAAGATATCAACGATGCCATGGGCCATGAGGTCGGTGATAAACTGCTGGAAGTCATTGCGCAGCGTCTGGTGCAGTCTTTACCAGACAACGCTGTTGTTGCCCGCTCTAGCGCCGATGAATTTGCCGTCATGGTGATGTTGAAGCCAGGACAACCTGACAGCTCGTTGCTGGCCGAGAAGATTTATTCTTCTATCCTTGAGCCGGTGGAGATTATGCGGGAAAGTTTTCTGATGCGCGCCTCCATCGGCGTTTCCTGCTACCCGCAAGACGGCGACAACGCGCGCGATATCATGAAAAATGCTGATATTGCTCTTAACCGTGCCAAAACCGAGGGACGCTCCACCGTGCGGCACTATTCGCGGGATTTCAACCTTGTGGTGCAGCAGCGGGCCCAGATGCTCCGCGACTTGCGCAAGGCATTGGATCAGAACCAACTGCTACTTAACTACCATCCGCAGTTTGACCTCAAAACGGGGCACATCGTTGGTGTTGAGGCGCTTCTCAGGTGGTTTCGCCCTGACAACAGCAAGGAAGGCGGAAAATTTATTTCACCCGCCGAATTCATTCCTGTGGCTGAGCAGTCCGGCCTTATTGTCCCTATCGGCGAATGGGTTCTCAGGACGGCCTGCAGAATGGCCAAAACATGGCAGGAGCGGGGCTTGCCGCCAATCCGTATGGCCGTCAACATTTCAGGCATACAGTTCCACCGCAGTGATCTCGTTGCTCTCGTAGTCAATGTTCTGAATGAAACACAACTGGAGCCGGAGTGGCTCGAGCTTGAGCTGACGGAAAGTATCTTCATTGAAGACGCCCAGTCTGCCATCGATATTCTTGACCAGCTTCACCAGCTAGGCGTCCAGCTGGCGGTGGATGATTTCGGCACGGGTTACTCTTCACTGAGTTACCTGCGCCAGTTCCCGATTGACCGCCTGAAGATCGACCAGTCCTTTGTCCGCTCGTCGCTGCTCAACCTGAATGACCGGATGATCATTCGCGCCATCATTAACCTTGGCCGCAGCCTGAACCTGAAAATTATCGCCGAAGGCGTCGAGATGAAGGACCATGAAGACCTGCTGAAGGAAGAGGGCTGCGACGAGGCGCAGGGATTCAAATATTCCAAACCGATCCCGG